>JASBUY010000283.1 GCA_030147645.1 Aquabacter sp.
AGGCGCGCAAGCCGGTCTAGGGATCGAGTTCGGTATCCCAATAGAGATAGTCGAGCCAGCTCTGGTGCAGGTAATTGGGAGGGAAATGCCGCCCGTTCTGGTGCAGATCGTGCACGGAGGGCTGGAAGGGCATCTGGGCCGGCCACATTCCCAGGTCGCCCGGCATATGGCTGCCCTTGCGCAGGTTGCAGGGGGAGCAGGCGGCGACGACGTTTTCCCAGGTGGTCTGCCCGCCCCGGCAGCGCGGGATGAGGTGATCGAAGGTCAGGTCCTCGCGCGAGCCGCAATATTGGCAGGTGAAGCGATCGCGCAGGAAGACGTTGAAGCGGGTGAAGGCGGGGTGGCGCGCAGGCTTGACGAAGGTGCGCAGGGAAACCACGCTCGGAAGCCGGAGCTCGAACCCCGGACTGCGCACGGCCTTGTCGTAATATTCGACGATGTTCACCCGGTCGAGGAACACGGCCTTGATGGCATCCTGCCACGACCAGACCGACAGCGGGTAATAGCTCAGCGGACGATAATCCGCATTGAGCACGAGAGCCGGCCAAGAACCTGGGGTTACGGCTGCCGTCAAGGGTCGGAACTCCTCACCCTCCGCACCGAATCGGCCGCAGGCCCTCCGGCGCGCCGCGATACTCTATATGGACCATGTCAATCTTGTGAAGCGTCCGGTTGCCGCGGAGTGAGCCGGCTCAAGGCTTTGCCGCCAGCGCATGGGCCAGGACGTCGCCGGCGATGGAGAGGCCGCGCGCGTCGATACCGTGGTCGAGGTCCGGGCATAGATGCCACTCGGCCGGAATGCCGGAGTCCATCAGCCCAAAGGCCGAGGCGAACAGCGCTTCGGGTGGCACCAAGGAATCCTGCGCGCCATGGATGAGACAGACCGGGAACGGGTCGGCGGGCGGGGCGGAAGGTGGGCCGGCAAGGAGCCCGGAAAACCCGACCACCGCGGCTGGCCGCACGGGAAGCCGCGTCATCATGCCGAGCGCCATCATGGTCCCCTGGCTGAAACCGACCAAAGCGAGCCTGCCGGGCGACACTCCCCAGCGGGTGCACTCGCTATCAAGAAAATGCGCGAGGGCGGGCAGGGCGCTCTCGACCCCGAGAGCGAGGCTTCGGGGATCGAAATCGTCCAGCGCGAACCATTGACGGCCGACCGGCGCTTGGCCGCACGGCTCCGGCGCATGGGGCGCGGCGAAGGCGGCGCCGGGCAGCAGATCGGCCCACACCTGTGCCAGATCCATCAGATCGCGGCCGTCCGCGCCATAGCCGTGCAGGAGGACCACGAGCGCGTCGGCCTGGCCTGAGCGGGGCGGCTGGCGGGGACCGTCGAGGCGTTCGGTCACGTGGGGGCTCCGGTGCGCTTGCGCCGGGCGCCGTAAAACGCCCAGAGCAGATGGGCGGCGACGCCGCGCAGCGGCCGCCAGTCCTCGGCGATGGCGGCCAGCCCTTGCGCGCTGGCCCGGCCCGGGAGGCCGAAGGCTTCGCCCGCCGCCACCTGCAAGGCCAAGTCGCCCGGCGGGAAGGCGTCGGCACGACCCTGGCAGAACAGCAGATAGATGTCGGCGGTCCACATGCCGATGCCCGGCAGGCGCGTCAGATAGGCGGCGGCCGCGTCCGCCTCCATGGCGTCCACGGCGGAGAGGTCCACGATCCCATCGTCCAAGGCCTTCGCGATGGCGGTGAGGGTCCGCACCTTGGCCGCCGAGAGGCCGGCGGCGCGCAGGGCGATGGGGTCGGCCCGCAACAGGGCATCGGCATCGAGGCCGCCGCCCAGCGTCGCGACGACCCGCCCTTCGATGGCGCGCGCCGCCGATACGGACAATTGCTGGGCGATCACCACGGCGGCGAGCCCGGCAAATCCCGGCGCCCGGCGCCGCAGTGCGGGGCGCCCGGCTTCCGCCACCAGGGGATGCAGCCGCTCGTCCGCCGCCAGCAGGCGGTCCAGGGCGGCGTCGAAGGCAGCCTGATCCTCAAGGCGGGGCTCGGATTGATCCAGAATGGCAGCATCTCCCGACTCGGGTACGGTGCAGGCGCAGCGGGTCATGGTAAAATTCAATCAATTGTGGTCGAAATTTCCACCAGCGTCACCCCGAGGAAGCGCGAAGCCATGTCCTTCGTCTGCCGTTTTGCCCCGAGCCCCAACGGGCCGCTTCATCTCGGCCATGCCTTCTCGGCCTTGGTGAACCACCGCGCCGCCGAGGTCTCCGGCGGGCGCTTTTTGGTGCGCATCGAGGATGTGGATACCGAGCGCGCCCGGCCCGAATTCGAGGCCGGCATCCTGACCGATCTCGACTGGCTCGGCTGCCCGCCAAGCGAGCCGCCCATCCGCCAGTCCGACCGTCTCGCCGACTATGCCGCCGCTTTGGCCCGGCTTGAGGCGGAAGGGTTGGTGTATCCCGCCTTCGAGACCCGCGCCGAGATTGCCCGCGCCGTCATCCAGCGCGACCTGGCCAAGGCTTGGCCGCGCGATCCCGACGGCACGCCCATCTATCCCTTCCGCCGCCAGGAAATCTCCGACGAGGAACGCGCCCGCCGCCGCGAATCCGGGGCGCCTTATGTGCTGCGCCTCGACATGGCGCGGGCCGTCGGGCGCGTTGGAACCCTCTATTGGCAGGAAGCCCAGGGCAACCCGCTCGGCCGGCCGGTGTCCGTGACCGCCGATCCGCTTGGCTGGGGCGATGTGGTTGTGGCGCGCAAGGACGCCCCGGCGAGCTACCATCTCGCCTCTGTCCTGGATGATGCCGCGCAGGGCGTGACCCATGTGATCCGGGGGCGCGACCTGTTCCAGGCCACCTCCATTCACCGCCTGCTGCAGGAATTGCTCGGTTTGCCCGCGCCGGTCTATCACCACCACCGGCTGATCCTGGATATTGACGGAAAGAAGCTCGCGAAGAGCAGCGGCGCCCGCAGCCTCGCCACCTTCCGCGGCACCGGCGCCACGCCCGACGATATCCGCCGGCTCATCAACCTGCCGCCTCGCAATTCCCGCGCGGAGCAGGACCAGGAGCGGCAGGACGCCGAGGGCTCGCCTGCCTGAGCAGGCCGGCCGTCAGCCCACGCCCAGAACGAACAGCCAGAAGGCGATGGTCACGAAGCCGAGTGCGGTCGAGAGCGAGACCGCGCTGGAACTGGTCGTGACACCGACGCCATAGCGCTGCGCCAACAAATAAGCATTGATGCCGCAGGGCATGGCCGCGAACAGCACCGCCACCCCCGCCCAGACCGGCGGCATCGGCAGGAGCATGGCTAGCAGCAGCACCAGCGCGGGGTGGATCAGGAGCTTCAACCCGGCGATGGAAAGGCTCGCCTTGAAGTCGCCCGACAGGCCATAGCGATTGAGCGCGAGCCCCAAAGAGACGAGCGCGCAGGGCGAGGCGGAGGCGGCGAGAAGATCCAGGATCTGGTCGGGGACCCCCGTCACCTGCACGTCGAAGACGCGCCCCAACGCCCCGGCATAAATGCCGATCAGGATCGGGTTCAGCGCCAGCGCGCGCACCAGCCGTTTTAGGGTCTTTACCGAAAAGCCGGCATTGCCCTCCACAAGCAGGGTGGCCGCCACCAGCATCACAGGCAGGTGGATGGCGATGAGCAGGAACAGCGGAACCGCCCCCTCCTCGCCATACGCGTTGAGAATGAGCGGGACGCCGAGAAAGACCGTATTGGACTGGCCCGCCGAGAAGCCGTGGATCACCGCTTCCGTATGGCCGCGCTTGAACGGCCCGCGCGCCAAGGCCATGGCGATGGCAAACACCGCGAAGGCGCCAGCAAAATACGCGATCCAATACCCCCAAGGCTGAGCATCCGGCATGCGGGATTCGCTCAGCGTCTTGAAGATGAGAATGGGCACGGCGAGGCCGAACACATATTCCGCGAGCCCGTCCGACGCTTTGTCGGAGATGAGCCCGACCTTCGCGGAGAGGAAGCCGATCGCCACCAGTCCGAAGACCGGCATGATGATGTAGGCGATGTCGACGAAGATGGCGCCCATGGTGCGGCTCAGGCTGCGGCTTCGACGGGATGCCCCAGTGCACGGGGGCCGACGAGCCGCGCCTCACGCACGCAGACCAGGGTCGCGATGCGCGCCTCGAGGCGCTGCGCCAGCTCCTCCGGGGCCTCAAAATGAACGGCGATCCGCACCGCTCCAGCCTCCGCGGGACACTCGGCGTCCACGCGGGCAGGCAAAACATTATGGATCACGAAGGGCTCCAGCACGCGCAGCAGCGCATTGGTCTCGGGCTCCGCCTCGACCAGGAGACGGCGGGACGCGGCGCCGGACGGCGCGACGAAGGGGACAGACATGGGACAGTTCCAGTGGGAGCGATTGGCGTGCGTCAGCGGACCCGGCCGAGAAGCTCGACCGGGCGGCGAATTCGCAGCCCGCACCCCGTGCAGGGGCGGTTATTTCCCAAGGAACGGAACATAGTTTCACGTTAGGCGCGGCCTTGAGCCCCGTCAACGCCGCGCGGGAGCATGGATGATCACGCAGCCTTGCATGGCCGCGTCTGGCGGGGCGACGCCCCATTGGCTAGACTTGCACATGGTTCACAAGGTCATCGCCCCGTGCCCGGTCCGTTGCCCCTGACGTTGTCCCGCGCCACTCCGCCCGCCGGCCCTGCCGAAATGCGGGCGCCGGGAGGCTGGTCCCTGACCGTTCGTTTGCTGCTGGCGGCAGGGGGAGGATTGTTCCTGTTGCTGCTTGCGATGGCTGGGCTGCTGTGGGTGAAGAACGGCACCTCGGTGTTTTTCGAGACGCTATCGGCTGGCCTTTCGGCCTGTTTCTGACTTTACCCGGAGCCGCTCGCCGACCTCCCTCCCTTCGCTCCCGCCACTGTCCGCCGGCCCGCAGCGCGGCGCACGAGGAATTGTCGCATGTCCGCCCGTACCAGGATCATCGCACTGTTTGCCGCCTTCGCCTGCGGCGCCCTTATTCTGGTGGTGGCCGCGACCGCGCTTCTTCCCTCGGCCAAAAGCCCTGCGGTCAGCGGCACCGCCACGGTGGGCGGGCCGTTCTCGCTGGTGGACCAGAATGGCGCGCCCGTTACCGAGGCGGCCCTCAAAGGCAAGCCGACGCTCATTTTCTTCGGCTTCACCCATTGCCCCGACATCTGCCCGACCGCGCTGTTCGAAATGTCCGAGATTTTCCAGGCGCTGGGGCCGGATGCCGGGAAAGTGCAAGCCTTCTTCGTGTCGGTGGACCCAGAGCGCGACACGCCGGAAGCACTGAAAGCCTATCTCTCGTCCTTCAGCCCACAATTGCGGGCGCTGACCGGCACCCCGGAGCAGATCGACGCCATCAAGCGCGCCTATCGCGTTTATTCACGCAAGGTGCCGCTGAGCGGGGGCGACTACACCATGGACCACACGGCGGTGGTGTATCTCATGGACAAGAACGGGGCCTTCCTCGCGCCATTCAACGCCAAGCGGCCGCCGGCCGAGGCAGCCCAGGATCTGAAGCGCCTTCTGTGACCTCTTGTCGGGTTGGGCGATGAGCAAGGCCGTGCTCGGTCTTGTCCCAGCGATAGGGGTCGCGCACCAGATCGAACAGCGCCCGCCAGACCGCGACGCTTTGTAAGACCCAGTAGAGCGGCAGCGTCATGAGAATCCAGGCTTCGCCGAGGCGCCGGCGTCGCCTGAGGCCCACCAGGCTGACGAGAAGTGTGGCGGCATAGCCGATCAGCAAGTTGGCATAGGACAAGGCAAGGGCCACCGCCTCCGCCGTCGAAGACACATCCCGTCCGCCCTGCGCGAAGTGCCAAATCACATTCAAGAGGCTGATGGGGTGGATGGCCATCGCGGCGAATGGCCCGGCCGTCAGCAACAATGCGGCGAAGGCCCGCGCCGCGCCGATCTCCCGCACCATCGCGGCGGGGTTTCGGCCGTGAACCAGGATCGTCTGTGCCCAGCCCTTCATCCAACGCGTGCGCTGGCGCAGCCAGGCGCCGATGCGCACAGGTGCCTCTTCCAGCGTATCGGCCGCGATGACATCCACCTCCCAGCCGGCCCGAATGAGGCGCAGGCCGAGATCGGCGTCCTCGGTGACATTGTAGGCGTCCCATGCTCCGGCCTGCTCGAGCGCCGCGCGGCGAAAATGGTTGGAGGTTCCGCCGAGCAGGATGGGCAGCCGCATTGCGGCTAGGGCGGGCACCAGCACGTCGAACTGGGCGCAATATTCCACCGCGAAATGCCGTGACACCCAACTGTCCAGCGGATTGTCCACCACCAGCCGGGCCTGGACGCAGGCCAGTCGCGTTCCGCCGCGCCGGAACGCCTCCAGCGCGGCGCGCAATTGGCCCGGTTCCGGGCGGTCCTCTGCGTCGAAAATGGCGATGAAGGTACCGCGCGCGAAGGGGAGCGCGGCGTTCAGGGCTTTCGGTTTGGTGCGCGGCCCGCTGGCAGGCGCGACCAGGACTTCAAAAGAGGGGGGCAAAGGCTGCGCGGCAAGCGCACGCTGCGTCTCGTCATCATCCGGCTCCACCACCAGCTTGATGTCGAGCTTTTCCGGGGGATAGTCGAGATCCAGCAGCGCGGAAACGAGCCGGGGGACCACCGCGGCCTCGCGATAGAGCGGGACAAGCAGGCTGTAGACCGGCAGGTCGCGGTCGGCGATCCGAGGCGGCACCTGCGCGGCTTCCGGCACAAGGCACCCGGCGAGCCGCAATCCCATGGCGCACAGAAACAGGAGCGAGAGGGCGACGATGGCGCATAGGCCGAGTTCCGCCGGAGCGAACACGCCGAGGGCGAGCAAAGCCACGGCCGCGAAGGCCAGCACGGCCCCAAGCGTGCGGCCGCGCGGAATGTTGGCAGCGCTCAGGTGCGGCATGGTTTCGCGCAATTGCTCCGCCGCCTGCCAGGCGAGGGCCTGACGTGCCCGCTGCGCAACGGCCGCGCGCAGCCGTTCGGGGGCGGCCAGCGACAGGTCGGGGCGCACCTCCCGGGTCAGATTATTTGCCAGCTTTCGAACGTCTTTTCCGCGCGGTGCGAGAATGAAGCCGAGGCCATGGGCGCCGCGCTGCGGAACCACACCGGCACGCAAGGCAGCGACCGCCCTGTCCGGAGAAAGGCGCAGACGTGCGCTTGCGGGATCTCGCCCCGCCAAGAGGGCGAGCGGCAGGCCGAGGTGATGGGCGTGGGCGCAAGCCAGTTCGTCGGGGGTGACCAAGCCGGCATGAAGGAGTACTTCGTCGCCGCCCACACCCACCTGCCGGGCGCGCCGCAAAGCCCAATGCAAAACGTCCGGGTGGAAGCGGGATCGCAGGGCGGCCAGTTCCGGCGGCAGGTCTTCCTTGGATGAATTCGTCGCGCCATTTTCGCGACGCGGGGGCAGCGACAGTGGCTGCGCCTTGCAGCGCGGATCGCCCTCGCCCACCATGCGGTTCCCTCGGTGCCTTTTCAGACAGATAGAAACCCTACGATGAAACCTCTCAGCTGGTCACGCGCTACTTGGCGGTGCGGGGCGCTTTGTTTGCTGCTTTTGGTCGCAGGTGTCGCGCCGGCTCTGTCGCAGGTCCCGGGCCCCCCCTTGCCGGCGGGCGTGCCGAATTTCTGGAACGTGGAGCGCCGGCTGGAACGGCCGGACGCAGCCCAATTGCCGACAGCCATTCGATTCATGACGACCGAGGATTACCCGCCGTTCAATTTTGTCGCCGCCGACGGCGCGCTGATGGGCTTCAATGTGGATCTCGCCCGCGCCATCTGCGCGGAACTCTCGGCGACCTGCACCATCCAGGCGGTGCCTTTTACCGACGTGCTGCCCGGCCTTGAGGACAACAAGGCGGATGCCGCCATCGCCGGGCTCGCCGCGACGCCGGCCGCGCGTCAAAAGGCCGATTTCTCCGAGCGCTATCTCGGCACGCCGGCGCGCTTCGTGGCGCGGCGGGCGGGGGCCGGTGGCGAGATGACGCCCGCGAAGGTGGCGGGGAAGAGCGTCGCCGTGGTGGGCGGGACGGCGCATGAGGCCTATTTGCGCGACTTCTTCAAGGACGCGGCGCTGAAGCCCTATTCCGATACTACGGCCGCGCGCGAGGCGCTGCGCAAGGGCGAAGTGGACCTGCTGTTCGGCGACGGGATCAGCTTATCTCTGTGGCTGAACGGCACGTCGTCGGCCAATTGCTGCGCCTTTGTGGGCGGCCCCTTCACGGAGAGCCGGTTCTTCGGCGACGGTCTGGCGGTGGCCGTAAAGGCGGGCAATGCGCCGCTCCGCCGCGCCATCGACTATGCGCTCCAGCGGATCTGGGAAAAGGGCGTCTACGCCGACCTGTATCTGCGCTGGTTCCCCATCAGCTTCTATTAGAGCCGGCGCGCTCTGGTGCGCCGGCGCGGGTGAGGTGGTGCGGCACGGCGGCGGCGGCCCACTTCGGGCCGCTCCCGCGTTGACGCCGCAAGTGGGCCTTGACTAAGGTCGCGGCCCGCTTCCGGAGCTTTGATCCATGACCGCCTCGCCCGCTGATGCCGCGCCCGCCGACCTTGCCCGCGAATTGCGCGCCGTCGCCGAGACCGCCACGGCCTGGCCGTTCGAGGAGGCCCGCAAGATCGTCGCCCGCCAGAAGCGGCGGCCCAAGGACGAAGTGCTGTTCGAATCCGGCTATGGACCCTCGGGCCTGCCTCATATCGGCACTTTCGGCGAGGTCGCCCGCACCACCATGGTGCGCCACGCCTTTCGCATCCTGACGGACGACACGATCAAGACCCGTCTGCTGTGCTTCTCGGACGACATGGACGGGATGCGCAAGATTCCCGAAAATGTGCCGGATCGCGCCGCGCTGGAGCCTTATCTCCAGATGCCGCTGACCTCCGTTCCGAACCCGTTCGGCGGTGGATACGCGAGCTTTGGCGACCATAACAACGCGATGCTCCGTCGCTTCCTCGATACGTTCGGCTTCGACTACGAATTCGCCAGCGCCACGGACTATTACAAGTCCGGCAAGCTCGATGCGGTGCTGCTGCGGGCGGCGGAGAAGTATGACGCCATCATGGAGGTGATGCTCCCGACCCTCGGCGAGGAACGTCAGGCCACCTACAGCCCCTTCCTGCCCATCTCGCCCGCGAGCGGCCGCGTCCTCTATGTCCCGCTGAAGGCAGTGGATGCCAAGGCCGGCACCATCACCTTCACCGACGAAGATGGGGAGGACAAGACGCTCCCGGTCACCGGCGGCGCCGTGAAGCTGCAGTGGAAGCCGGATTTCGGCGCCCGCTGGGCGGCGCTCGGGGTCGATTTCGAGATGTTCGGCAAGGACCATCAGTCCAACGCGCCGGTCTATGACAAGATCTGCGAAGTGCTGGGAGCCGAGCCGCCCGAGCATTATGTGTACGAACTCTTCCTCGATGCGAACGGCCAGAAGATCTCCAAGTCCAAGGGTAACGGCCTGACCATCGACGAATGGCTGACCTATGCCAGCACAGAGAGCCTGGCGCTCTACATGTTCCAGTCGCCGCGCTCCGCCAAGAAACTGCATTTCGACGTCATTCCAAAGGCGGTGGACGAATATTTCAGCTTCCTCGCGCGCTATGCGACGCAGGATTGGAAGGCGCGGCTCGCCAATCCCGTCTGGCACATCCATGCGGGCAACCCGCCGCAGGTGGAGATGCCGGTGTCCTTCACCATG
>JASBUY010000291.1 GCA_030147645.1 Aquabacter sp.
CCGCGCTTGTGGGGCTGGCGGTTGAACTCGGCCTTCAGCTTCTTGCCCGAGCCGCCCATGCCGGTGCCGGTGGGGTCGCCGGTCTGGGCCATGAAGCCCTCGATCACGCGGTGGAACGGCACGCCATCATAAAAGCCTTCGGCCACCAGTTCCTTGATGCGGGCCACATGGCCCGGCGCGAGGTCCGGCCGCAGGCCGATCACCACTTCGCCCTTGGTGGTTTCCAGGACGATCACTTCCTCAGCCATGGGCTGCTCCTTTTGGTTTCTCTCTCGGCATTCAGAGCGCACCTTCAGTCGGCGCGCCCTCCGTGCGGACGACGCGTCACTTCACGTCCGCGGCAACCTGCATTTTCACGATCTTGTCGGGATTGCTGACCGTGCCGTTATTGGCCTGCGATCCCTTCTTCAGCTTGTCGACGAATTCCATGCCCGACACCACCTGACCGACCACGGTGTATTGGCCGTTCAGGAAGGGCGAGGGCTCGAAGCAGATGAAGAATTGCGAATTCGCGCTGTTGGGCTGGGACGAGCGCGCCATGCCCACGGTGCCGCGCACGAACGGGGTGCTGGAGAATTCCGCCGGCAGGTTCGGATACTTCGAGCCGCCCGTGCCGTTGCCAAATTGGCCATCGCCGGTCTGCGCCATGAAGCCGTCAATGACCCGGTGGAACGGCACATTGTTGTAATAGCCCTCGCGGGTCAGCAGCTTGAGGCGTTCCACATGCTTGGGCGCAAGATCAGGCCGCAGCGCGATCACCACCCGGCCATAAGGCGTCTCCAGATAGAGGGTGTTTTCCGGGTCGATCTTCTGCGCCGGCTTGGCGGCGCCGGGGGCCGGAGCCTGGGCCGGAGTCTGGGCGGCGGCGGGCAGCGCGCCGGCGAGCGGAAGCAGGGCCGCCGTCGCGGCGAGGGCCGACATCTGGCCGAAGAAGGAGCGCCGGGTGGGGGTGCGCATGAAGGATCTCCTGGGCTGGCGCCCCGCTCGGGGGCGCGAAGGGGATGGCGGTCTCAGTCCTTGCGGGGGAAGCGCGCCAGAAGCCGCGTCAGCACCGCCGGGGGCACGAAGGCGGAGACATCCCCGCCCATGGATGCGATCTGCCGGACCAAGGTGGCGGTGATGGGGCGCACGCGGGGGGACGCGGGCAGAAAGACAGTCTGGATCTCGGGCGCAAGCGTCCCGTTCATGCCCGCCATCTGCATTTCATAGTCGAGGTCGGTGCCGTCCCGCAGGCCGCGGATCAGCAGGCCGGCACCCGTCTGCTGCGCGGCGGTGACCACCAGCGCATCGAAGGTGATGACGTCGAGCACCGTGCCCTCTTCGGCGGCGACGGGCCCGCACACCTCGCGCAGCATGTCGAGCCGCTCGGCGGGCGAGAAGACCGGAGCCTTGCCGGGATGGATGCCGACCGCCAGGACCAGCCGGTCGGCGATCCGGCACGCCGAGCGCACCACGTCCAGATGGCCGTTGGTGGGCGGGTCGAACGACCCGGCATAGATGGCAGTGCGGGTGGTATGGACAGGCGCGCTCATGGGCGCCAAGCGTTATCCCGGCCCGCGGCCGCGCGCAATGGGGGAGCGGTGGGTGGACCGAGACGGCGGGGGCGCCGGGCGCCCCCGCCCAAGCATCACAGATTGACGCCGCCGGACACTTCGATGCGCTGGCCGTTCACCCAGCGGAAATCGTCCGCCACGAAGGCCGCGATCATGTGGCCGATATCGTCGGGCAGGCCGACCCGGCCGAGCGCGGTGGCGCCGGCGATCATCTTGTTCAATTCCGGCATGTCGCGCACCGCGCCGCCGCCGAAATCGGTCTCGATGGCGCCGGGCGCCACCGTATTGACGCGGATACCGCGCGCGCCGAGTTCCGCCGCCATGTAGCGGGTCAGCACCTCAATGCCCCCCTTCATGGCCGCATAGGCGGCATAGCCGGGCATGGTGAAGCGGGCGAGCCCGCTGGAGAGGTTCACGATCGATCCCCCATCCGCCAGCAGCGGCAGCAGCGCCTGGGTGAGGAAGAAGGTGCCCTTCAGATGAATGTTCATCAGCCGGTCGAAGGTCTCTTCCGAGGTTTCCGCGAAGCTCTCGCGGATGCCGATGCCGGCATTGTTGATGAGATGGGTGAAGGTGGGGCGGCCGAAATCGCGGTGCAGGCTTGCCCGAACCTCCTCGGCGAAGGCCGGGAAGCCCGCGCTCGCGCCCACATCCAGTTGCAGCGCGTGCGCTCGGCGGCCCTGCGCCTCGATCTCGCGGCAAACGGCCTGCGCCTCTTCGGCGCGCGATTGATAGGTGAGGATCACATCGATGCCGCGGGCCGCCAGGGCAAGCGCCGTATGGCGTCCGAGCCCGCGGCTGCCGCCGGTGATGAGGGCGAGGGGAGCGAGAGAGGAAGAGGTCTGCGTCATGGCTCAACTCCGTGTTTGGGTGAGAGACGTATAGCGCCCGAGGTCAAGGGCGGCTTGCCGGATGCTGGCGATGACTTGCTCGATCCTCCAAACCGGCTGTATCGCGCGGCGGGAGGTGGTAGGGTTTGTCATCACGTTCACTTTAGGCGCGGCCGGAGTTTCCGATGAATGCCGACGACATTCTTTCCCTGGTGCTGGCGCGGACCGAAGGCGGTCCGGCGCGCGAGGGGCTGGTCATCACGGAAGCGGGGGGCGTGAATTTCGCGCGCGCCGACGCCCCCACCGGCTATCTCCATTCCCTCTATGCGCCGCTGCTCTGCCTGGTGCTCCAGGGCGCGAAGGAAGTCACGAGCGGCGCGCAGACCTGGACCTTCCATGCCGGACAGACCCTGCTGGTGAGTGCGGACACGCCCATTCAGG
>JASBUY010000300.1 GCA_030147645.1 Aquabacter sp.
CCGCGCTTCAGATCCATCGGGTTCATGCCGGCGGCAACCGCCTTGGCGCCTTCCTTCACGATGGCCTGGGCGAGAACCGTGGCCGTCGTGGTGCCGTCGCCGGCAAGGTCGTTGGTCTTGGACGCGACTTCGCGGACCAGCTGGGCGCCGAGATTCTCGAACTTGTCCTCAAGCTCGATTTCCTTGGCGACGGTGACGCCGTCCTTGGTGATGCGGGGCGCGCCGAACGACTTCTCGATCACGACGTTGCGGCCCTTGGGGCCGAGGGTGACCTTCACCGCATTGGCGAGGATATCGACGCCGCGCAGCAGCTTCTCGCGGGCATCGCCGGAAAATTTTACTTCCTTGGCAGCCATGTGCCGTCTCCTAAGTCAGGAATGGGAAAGGGCGGAAGCGAGCCTCAGGCGACCACGCCGAGAATGTCGCTTTCCTTCATGATCAGGAGGTCCTGACCGTCGATCTTCACCTCGGTGCCCGACCACTTGCCGAACAGCACGCGGTCGCCGGCCTTCACGTCGAGGGCGACAAGCTCGCCCTTCTCATTGCGGGCGCCCGGGCCCACCGACACAACTTCGCCCTCTTGGGGCTTTTCCTTGGCGGTGTCGGGGATGATGATTCCACCGGCCGTCTTCTGCTCGGCTTCGATGCGCTTGACCACCACGCGGTCGTGCAGGGGGCGGAAGGACATGGGCCTGATCCTCTCGGTTATCTTCGAGTCGGGTATCTTCGAAATGTTTGCCGGCCATTCGAGGCGCGGACCCCGCCGCGCCTTTGGCACTCTATACACGAGAGTGCCAAGCCGTGGCTTGGAGATATGGAACCCCTCCGCCCGCGTCAAGGGCGCGGTCCTTACCTTTGTGTAAGAGATCGCGGTTTAGTGTGGTTGCGAGCGCGGCTGGGGCGGCCCAATCGCGGCCCGGCGGATCGACGCAGCGGCCGCAAGCCTTTATGGTCCTGCCTCGCACGGTCCGTTCGACGGGGGTTTTCTTCCGACGGCGCGGATCGCGCGCTCGCACAGGAGCGGGGGCGGCCTCTCCGGCGCGATGGACTGATCTCCGGTCGGTCCGCGTTCGGTCACCGTTTCCGCGGCCTTTCCGCCTGTTTGCGGCGCCCCTGCGCTGGCTCGGAGTGTGTGAATGCCTCTGTCGTCCCTCAAATCCGTCGCCGTCGGGCCTGCGCGGCCCTCGCGCGCCGCGCGCCGCGGTCTGCTCGGCGTGGTGGCGCTCGCCGCGCTTCTGGCCGGCTGCGCCTCCGAGCCCCCGCCTCCGCCGCCGCCGGCCATTCCCCAATTCACCAGCCCGATCCCGGCCTCGGCCCTGATCGGCCGCTACGGCCTTGCCGCCTATCATCGCCCCGAAGACGCGGTGCGCACCGAGAACCAGGCCAAGGCCCAGTGCTCCAATCCCTATATCATCACCGCCGGCCCCAATGGCGGCGTGCTGATGTATCTCGCCGACGACACCAAGCTCACGGAAGTCATTTCCAAGCAGGTGCCGGGCATGCCGGTCTTCATCGGCCCGCCCGAGGACCCGGCCGGCGGTGAGCGCGACCGCCAGGTGGTGAGCTTCAACGGCAATGTGCTGGCGCTGAAATGGGTGGACCCGGAAGTGGCGCGCCGCTACGGCACCATGGTCTATGTGCGCTGCCCGGGCTGAGCCCGGCTGACATGACAGACACCATGATCGCGAGAGGGCGCCCGCGCGCCCTCCCGATGCGCGCCGAAAAAGCCGAGCGCCTCACCCCTCCTGCGGGATCTTTCCGAGGCTGACGCCGTTCAGCGCCGCCACCACGTCGGAAATCTGCGGCACGTTCCAGGCGCCGCGCCCGAGCCCCTCGGCGGCGGCATAGATGTTCTTCACGCTCGCGCCGACGAAATTCGCCGCCCCCGTGGCCGTGGCGAGATTGTTCACGTAGCGCATGTCCTTGTGGGCGTTCGACAGCGTGAAGCGATGGGCGTTCTCGTCCCGCTCCAGCACATATTTCATGTAGGTCTGGTAGAAGCCGCAATCCATGCGCGAGCCCCGGATCACGCTGTCGAAGGGTTGGGGCGTGACCCCCACCTTGGCGGCCAGCGCCAGCGCCTCGGCATAGATGGCGCCATAGCCCAGCGACAGGAAATTGTTGAGCAGCTTCATGGTGTGGCCGGCCCCCGGCGCGCCCACATGAATGGTGCGGGCGGCGAAGGCGGCGATGGCCGGCTGAACCCGCGCAAAGGCGTCCGGCTCGGCCCCCACCATGGCGGAAAGGGTGCCATCCGCCGCATTGGCCGGCGTGCCGCCGAGGGGGGCGTCGCACATCTGAATGCCACGCGGCGCGAGTTCGGCATGCAGTGCCATGGTCAAGGTGGGCTCGGAGGTGGAGCAATCCACGATATGAAGCCCCTTGGACGCCCCCTCGGCGAGAGCGCGCACCAGCGGCTCCACCTGCGCCGCGCCCGTCACGCATAAAAAGACGATGTCGCACTGGCCCGCCAGGGCCTGGGGGCTCTCGGCCTCGGCCGCCCCGCGCCCCACCAGATCCTCCACGGGGGCGCGGTTGCGGTGTCCCAGCACGGTCAGGGGAAAGCCCTTTTCAAGGATGTTGCGGGCCATGCCATGGCCCATGAGGCCGACGCCGATAAAGCCGATGCGCGCAGGTTCCATGCTTCTCTGATCTCCCTGAAGTCCTTCGCACCCGCGCGCCGGACAAAGCCGGCGGGAGGGCGGAGCGCCTTTTGGCGGCGCGGATTAAATCGTTTAGCATGCGCCCGGCGCCCCTGCGAGCCGCACGGCCGGGGCGCGCGCGGGCGCGGGTTTGCGCGCGGGCGCGTGTCCGTTACAAGACGGGGGCACGGGAGGGGTGATGGACGAGGAGCGCATCGCGGGCGGGGGTAAGGTGACGCTACAGCGCCTCGCGCTGGAACTTGGCTTGTCCACCGCCACCGTCTCCCTGGCCCTGCGCGACAGCCCGGTGGTCGCGGAAGAAACGCGGGCGCGGGTCCAGACCATCGCGCGGGTGCGCGGCTATGTGGCCAATCGCGGCGCGGCCTCGCTGCGCACGGCGCGCACCAACATTATCGGCGTCGGCCTTCACGACATCATCAATCCCTCCTTCACCGAGCTTCTGGCCGCGCTGGAGGAAGCCCTCTCTTCCGCCGGCAAGACCATTCTGCTCGGCGTCGGGCAGGAGGATGTGGCGCGCCAGACCCGCATTCTCGGAACTCTCGCCGAATATCGCCCGGACGCCTTCATCGTTTCGCCCGCCGCCGGCACCGGCATCGACGATCTGCGCGCCCTTGCAACCTCGGGCATCGCCGTGGTGCAGGTGACGCGCGAGGTGGAAGGCTCCGGCTTCGATTTCGCCGGCTCCGACGACGTGACCGGCGTTTCGTGCGCCGTCTCCCATCTGGTGGAACTCGGCCATCGCCGCATCGCCATGATCGGCGGGTTCGACGCCGCCTCCACCGGGCGCGGACGCCTCGCGGGCTATCAGGCGGGGCTCGCGGCCCATGGCCTCACCTATGACCCCACCCTGTGGGCGGCGGGGCGCGGCACGCGCGAACATGGCCGGCTCGCGGTGGAGGGCCTGCTGCGCCGCGACGACCCGCCCACCGCCGCCGTGTGCTTCAACGATCTGTGCGCCTTCGGCGCGCTCATGGGCATCCAGGCCGCCGGGCTGGAAGCGGGAGCGGATTTTTCCATCGTCGGCTATGACGATATCGGCGAGGCGGCGCTCTGGCATCCGGCCTTGACCACGGTCTGCACCCGCATTCCCGAATACGGCATTCTCGCCGCGGAACTGGCGCTCGCGCGCATCGCCGATCCCCATCGCCCGGTGGAGCGGGCGGTGCTGGAACCCTATCTGGTGGTGCGCGCTTCCACCGGCCCCATGCGGCCCCTAAATCTGTCGGCCCGGTCCAAGGCGTGAGCGTGATCCCGGTCAGCGACCCGGCCGACCCGCGCATCGCCGGCTTTTTGGATGTGCGCGAGCGCGATCTCATCGGCCGCCAGGGGCAGTTCATGGCCGAGGGCGAGGTGGTGCTGCGCCTCGTGGCCGGCCGCGCGGATCACAAGATCCGCGCCGTCCTCCTCTCAGAAGCGCGCGCGCGGCGCCTGGACGATCTCATCGCGGGGCTGGACACGCCGGTCTATGTGGCCGCGCAAGGCGTCATGGATGCCATTGCCGGCTTCCACATTCATCGCGGCATCCTCGCTCTGGTGGAGCCGCCGCCGCCGCCCGCGCCCGAGGCGCTCCTGACCGGCCTGCCGACGCGTGCCCGCGTGGTGGGACTGTGCGGCATCACGAACCACGACAATATGGGCGGCATCTTCCGCAACGCCGCCGCCTTCGGCGCGGACGCGGTGCTGCTGGACGACGCCTGCTGCGACCCGCTCTATCGCAAGGCCATCCGCGTCTCGGTGGGCGCGAGCCTCATCGTGCCCTTCACCCGCGTGGCGGACGCGCGTGCGATGGTGCGGATGTTGGAAGATGCGGGGTTCGAGGTGGTGGCGCTGAGCCCGTCCGGTACCACCGCCCTCTCCGCCTATATACCGGCCGAGCGCACCGCCGCCTTGTTCGGCACCGAAGGTCCGGGCCTGCCGGCGGACCTGCTCGCCGCCACCCGCACCTTGTCGATTCCCATGGCGGGCGGCTTCGACAGCCTCAATGTGGCGACGACGAGCGGCATCGTGCTGCATCATCTCACGCGCCCCTGATTAACGTGCCGCCTTGAGCTTGGCATAGCGTTTCACGACACGCTCGCGCTTCAAGCGCGACAGGCGCTGAAGCCAGAAGATGCCGTCGAGTTGGTCGATTTCATGCTGGTGGCAGACCGCCCGGAATCCGTCGGCCTCCTCCTCGTGCTTCTGTCCATCCAGGTCCTGATAAGCGATGCGCACCCGCGCGGCGCGCTCCACCTCCTCGGTGGCGCCGGGCATGGAGACGCTGCCCTCGGTGTGGCGGATGCGCTCGGGCGATGCCCAGAGGAGCACGGGATTGACGTATGTCGTCACCGCCCCGGGCTCCAGTTCCAGCACATAGAGGCGCAGCGGCACGCCCACATGGCAGGCGGTGATTCCGACGCCGGGCGCGGCGCGCAGGGTGGCCAGGAGGCCGGCGGCAAGCGCGGCGAGGTCCGCGTCGAAGGCGGTCACCGGTGCAGCCGTCTGGCTGAGGCGCGCATCGGGAAAGGGGGCGATGGGACGAAGGGCCATGGCTAGACCGAAAGATATCGGGCGCGCACGTGCGGGTCGGCAGCGAGTTGCGACGGCGTGCCGGAGAAGACCACCCGGCCCTTTTCCAGCACCGCTACCTGGTCGGCGAGCGTCGCCAGGATGTCCACATGCTTGTCGATGATGAGAAGCGAGAGCCCGTCCGCCCGCAGCGTGCGCACCGCCTGCCAGATGTCGGCGCGCACCAGGGGCGCGAGGCCCTCGGTTGCCTCGTCCAGGATGACGAGGCGCGGATTGGTCATGAGGGCGCGGCCGATGGCGAGCATCTGCTGCTCGCCGCCCGACAGGCGGTTGCCGTAATGGCGGCGCCGCTCGGCGAGGCGCGGGAACAAGCCGAACACCCGCTCCAGCGTCCAGGGCGAAAGGCCCTGACGGGGAGACGCGGCGGTGGCGATCAGGTTTTCCTCAACGGTGAGGGTCGGAAAGACCTGCCGCCCCTCGGGCACGAGGCCGATGCCGGCGCGGGCGACGCGATGGGCGGGCGCGCCCGCCATGTCCGCTCCCGCGAAGCGTATCGTCCCCCCACTCGCCGGCAGGAGGCCCATCACGGCGCGGACGGTCGTGGTCTTGCCCATGCCGTTGCGGCCGAGGAGCGCCAGCACCCCGCCCTCGGGCACGCAGAGGTCCACGCCGAACAGGACCTGAGTTCCGCCATAGCCGGCGTGCAGTCCGGCGACGTCGAGAAGCGCGCTCATGGGGCCGCTCCGGTCGCTGTCTCGTCCCCGAGATAGGCGGCGCGCACGGCAGGGTCGGCGCGCACCTGCTCCGGCGTGCCGGAGGCGATGATGCGGCCCGCCACCAGCACGCTGACCCGGTCCGCAAGGCGGAACACCGCGTCCATGTCGTGCTCCACCAGCAGGATACCGCATGCCGCCTTGAGGCTCGCGATGAGGTCCACCATGGCGCGGCCCTCCTCCGGCCCGGTGCCGGCCATGGGCTCGTCCAGCAGCAGAATGCGCGGCTCGGCGGCGAGCGCCATGGCGAGTTCCAGCGCGCGCTTCTCGCCATGGCTGAGGGCGGCGGCGGGATGATCGCCCCGCCCCTCCAGCCCGACGCGGGCGAGCAGCGCCCGCGCCCGCTCCGCCCGCGCGCGCTCGGCGCGCGGCGCCGGCCAGAGGCGGAAGGACGGGCCGCCGGCGCCCTGGAGCGCGAGAACCACATTCTCGCGCACGCTGAAGGCGGGGATGGTGGAGGTGATCTGGAACGAGCGGGCGAGCCCCGCGCGGGCGCGGCGATGCACCGGGGCGGCGGTGAGGTCCGCCTCCCCAAGCAAGATCGTGCCCGCATCGGGACGCACCTCGCCCGCGATCAGCGAGATGAGCGTGGTCTTGCCCGCGCCGTTGGGGCCGATCAAGGCATGGATCTCGCCGGCCTCCACGGTCAGGTCCACGCCGTCCGTGACCGCGAGCGCCCCATAGGATTTGCGCAGGCCGCGCACGTCGAGACGCGCGCTCATGCCCGCCTCCCCCGCCAGCCGCCGAGAAGGACCAGGAGCACCAGGAGCGGGCCGAACACGATCCGCCAATGCTCCGTGAGATGGGCAAGCCCCTCTTCCACCAGGATCACGCCCACAGCCCCGAGCACCGCCCCGCCAAGCCGCCCCGCACCGCCGGCCCGGACGCCCAGCGCGGACGCGGCCATGGCGCCGGCCACCACCATGACGATGAGTTCGCCCGAGCGGTGCCAGGACAGGAAGGCGGGGGAAACGAATTCGGTGAGATTGGCGAGCAGCGCGCCCGACAGGCCGGCGAACGCGCCGGCAAGCCCGTAGGCGACGAGGCGATAGGGATAGGGATCGATGCCGAGGGCGCGCACCCGCCGCTCATTCTCCTTCGCCGCCCGCAGCACCCGGCCGAAGGGCGAGGCGAGGATGAGCGCGCAGAGCGCGGTGATGAGGATCAGCAGGCCGAGCGTGGCATAATGGAAGGTGACCGGACTTTTCAGCCAGCGCTGCCCCGCCACGGTGGAGCGGGCGGCGAGCGAGAGCCCGTCATCGCCGCCATAGGCGGACAGGCTCTGCGCCACGAAGAAGGCCATCTGGCCGAAGGCCAGGGTGATCATGATGAAATAGACGCCCCGGGTCTTGAGGCTGACGGCCCCCGTGACCAAGGCGAACAGGCCGGCGGCGGCCATGGCGGCGGGAAAGGCGATCAGCGCCTCGCGCGTCCCCTCCTCCATGAGAATGCCGACCCCATAGGCGCCGATGCCCATGAGCGCCGCATGCCCGAATGAGACCAGCCCGGCGCCGCCGAGGATGAAGTCGAGGCTCACCGCCGCGAGGGCGAAGATCATCGCCCGCGTGACGAGCGCGACGACATAGGTGTCCGCCGCGAGCGGCACCACGGCCAGCGCGGCGAACAGAGCGAGGAGCAAAGCCAGCGCTCTCATGCGGGCGCCGGAAACAGGCCGCGGGGGCGGAAGAACAGCACGCAGGCCATGAGCAGATAGACGCTCATGGAGGCGAGCGCAGGCCCCACCTGCGTCGCATCGCTCGGGGGCAGAACCAGCTTGAGCAGATCGGTCAGGAAGGAGCGGCCCAGCGTGTCGATGAGCCCCACCAAGAGCGCCGCGACGAATGCCCCCCGGATGGAGCCGATGCCGCCGATGACGATCACCACGAAGGCGAGGATGAGCAGCCCGTCGCCCATGCCCGGCTCGACGGACAGGATCGGCCCCGCCATGGCGCCCGCGAAGGCGGCGAGCATGGCGCCGAAGGCGAACACCTTGGCGAACAGGGCGCCGATATCCACACCGAGCGCCGAGACCATGGGCGCGTTGCTCGCCCCGGCGCGCAGGAGCATGCCGGAGCGGGTGCGCGTCACCAGGAGATAAAGCCCGCCCGCCACCAGCAGGCCGGCACCCAGCAAAGCCAGCCGATAAACCGTGTAATTGAGCCCATCCATCAGGCGGATGGAGCCGGACAGGGCGTCCGGCATGGGAATGGCGAGGGGCGCGGCGCCCCACACCATCTTCACCCCCTCATTCACGAACAGGATGACGCCGAACGTGGCGAGCACCTGTTCCAAATGATCGCGCCCATAGAGCGGGCGGATCACGAGGCGCTCCAGCACGAGGCCCAGCACCAGCGCCGCCACCAGCGCCAGCGGCAGGCCGAGCCAGAAGCTGCCGGTGAGGGCCGTGGCGGTCACCATGAGATAGGCGCCCAGCATGTATTGGACGCCATGGGCGAGGTTGATGACGTCCATCACCCCGAACACCAGGGTCAGCCCCGCCGCCACCAGGAACAGCAGCACGCCGAGCTGGAGGCCGTTCAGGACCTGGACGAGAAGGAGCGTGGTGGACATGGAGGCCGGTGCTCAGCCTCTCACTTCATCTCGCATTTGGCGGCATAGACGTCGCCGTAATTGGAGAAGACCTTCTCGTCCACCATGGTCTCCACCTTGCCGTCGGGGCGCTTGCCCACCTTCACGAGGTAGAAGTCCTGGATCGGGAATTGGTTGGTGTTGAACTTGAAATTGCCGCGCACGGAGGTGAAGTCCGCCTTCTTCAGCGCGGCGCGCACCGCTTCCTTGTCGGAGAGCTTGCCGCCCGTGGCCTTGATGGCGCTGTCGATCAGCTTGGCCGCGTCATAGCCCTGCGCGGCATACAGGGCGGGGATATAGCCATATTCCTTCTCGAACGCCGCGACAAAGGCCTTGTTGGCGGGCACGTCGAGATTGGGCGCCCAGGGCGCGCCGGAATAGAAGCCGAGCGCGGCATCGCCGGTCGCCGGCAGCGTGGTCTCGTCCACGGTAAAGGCCGAGAGGAAGGGGATGGTGTCCGCCAGACCCGCCTGGCGGTATTGCTTGACGAGGTTCACGCCCATGCCGCCGGGCATGAAGGTGAAGAAGGCATCGGGCTTGGCCGCCGCGATCTTGGCGAGTTCGGCGGAGAAATCCAGCTGGCCGAGCTGGGTGTACATTTCCTCCACCACCTCGCCCTTGTAATGGCGTTTGAACCCGGCGATGGCATCCTTGCCCGCCTGATAGTTCGGCGCCATCAGCACCACCTTCTTGAATCCCTTCTGCTGGGCATATTGGCCGAGCACTTCGTGATTCTGGTCGTTCTGGTAGGAGGCGGAGAAGAAGAAGGGCGAGCAGCCCGCCCCGGCAATGGTGGAGGGCCCGGCATTGCCGGAGATGAGGAAGGTCTCATTGCCCGTCACCGGCTTCACCACCGCGCCCATGACGTTGGAGAAGACCACGCCCGCGACGAAGTCCACTTTATCCCGGTCCAGCAGGCCCTTGACCTTCTGAACGGCGACGTCGGGCTTCAATTCGTCGTCCACCACGATGACTTCGGTCTCCTGGCCGCCGAGCTTGCCGCCCATTTCCTTGACCGCCAGCAGGAAGCCGTCGCGCATATGCTGGCCGAGCACGGCGGAGGGGCCGGACAGGGTGGAGACGAGGCCGACCTTCACCGGATCGGCCATGGCCGTGCCCAAGGGGAGCACAATGCCCGTGGGAAGCATCACGCCCAAAGCCGCCGCGAGCCCCGCGCGGCGCAAATCCCGTCCCCACACCATGGAAGGTCCCCTTCTTGTTTATCGATCCGCCACCGTCGCATTGCCGCGCGCGCGCCACAAGGCGCAGCCGCGCGTGTCGCGCATGGAGGAGCGGCCCGCGCCACAATTGCGTGCGCCCGCCTCGTTCCTGTATTAAAGGCGTCCACGTGCGCGAACCATAGGGCCGAGAGGCGCGATGCCCACAAATCGGTCGTCGTTCGCCGCGCCGTGATGCCGCCGATCCAAACCTCTGGCCCGAAGATCCTGTGCGCCCATGACCCTCGACGAGATCATCGCACGACCCGGCACCGACCCCGCCGCCACGCGGGTCGTGGTGGCCATGTCTGGCGGCGTGGATTCCTCGGTGGTGGCCGGGCTTTTGAAGCGCGGCGGCTATGACGTGATCGGCGTCACGCTTCAGCTCTACGACCATGGCGAGGCGGCCCACCGCAAGGGCGCCTGCTGCGCCGGGCAGGACATTTACGACGCCCGCATGGTGGCCGAGACGCTGGGCATTCCCCATTACGTGCTCGATTATGAAAGCCGCTTCCGCGAAGAGGTGATCGAGCGCTTCGCGGACAGCTATGCCTCGGGCGTGACCCCCATTCCCTGCGTGGACTGCAACCGCACGGTCAAGTTCCGCGATTTGCTGGCGACCGCCGAAGATCTCGGCGCCCAGGTGCTCGCCACCGGTCATTACGTGTCGAGCCGCGCCTTGCCGGACGGCGGACGCGCCTTGTACCGGGCGGCGGAGACGGCGCGCGACCAGAGCTATTTCCTCTATGCCACCACGCGGGCGCAGCTCGACATGCTGCGCTTCCCGCTCGGCCATATGCGCAAGGCCGAGGTGCGTGCGCTCGCCGCCGAACTGGGCCTGCCCGTGGCCGACAAGCCGGACAGCCAGGACATCTGCTTCGTGCCCGGCGGCGATTCTGCCCGCATCGTCGAGCGGCTGCGCCCCGAGGCGGGCGAGCCCGGCGACATCGTGCATCTGGACGGGCGCGTGCTCGGCCGCCACCGGGGCGTGATGCACTACACGATCGGCCAGCGCAAAGGCCTCGGCATTTCGACGCCCGAGCCGCTCTTCGTCATCTCCATCGACGCCGCGCGCCGCGAGGTGCGGGTCGGCCCGCGCGAGGCGCTTGCGGTGCGCGAGATCGAGGTGGACGACATCAATTGGCTGGGAGCCGACGCCTTCGAGGCGGCCTGCGCCGCGCAGACCGACCTGTTCGTAAAGGTGCGCTCCACCCGCGCGCCGGTGCCGGCGCGGCTGGCGCTGGACGATGCGGGCGTGCCGCTGGTGCGGCTTTCGGGCGGCGAGGAGGGTGTCGCGCCCGGTCAGGCCTGCGTCTTCTATGACGGGGAAGGCGAAGGTGCGCGACTGCTGGGCGGCGGCACCATCCGCCGCGCACGCGCGCTTTCCACGCTGGCGCCTGCGCGCGTCGCGTGAGCGCGAAGCGAATTTGAGGGGACGGCGCACACGCACGGCGAAGAGCCGGCATCGGGCGCCGACAGGATCAGGGGCGAGGGCTGGGAATCATGGCGGTCCAATACGATCTCGAAGGCCAGAAGCGCGCCTATGCCAAATGGGCGCCCATCTATGATTCGGTCTATGTGAAGCTGCTGGCCGACGCCCAGCGCCGCGCCGCCAGCGCGGCGGCCGCCTGTGGACCGGACATTCTGGAAGTGGGCGTCGGGACCGGGCTGGTCCTGCCCTATTACCCCAAGAGCTGCCGCGTCACCGGCATCGATCTGTCCTTCGACATGCTGGGCAAGGCGGTGGAGAAGAAGGTGGAGCGCCACCTCACCCAGGTCTCCGGGCTCGCGGCCATGGACGCCTGCAAGCTCGGCTTCAAAGACGAGAGCTTCCATGCGGTGACGGTGCCCTTCGTCATCACGCTGGTCCCCGACCCGGAAGGCGCGCTGGACGAAATGCGCCGGGTGCTGAAGCCCGGCGGGGAGATCATCATCGCCTCCAAGCTGGGCGCCAATGAGGGCCCGGTCATGCAGTTCGAGCAGGCCCTGGCGCCGCTGGTGAAGAAGATCGGCTGGAGCATCGCCTTCAAGTCCTCGCGCCTCTCCGACTGGGCGGCGCGCCATCCGGACATGGAAATGGGCGAGATCATCCCGGTGTTTCCCGTCGGCTTCTTCAAGCTCGCGCGCATCCGCAAGCGGGCGCGCTGAACGCGCGGGGGGAAAGGGCGCGCGCTTTCTTGACACCCGGCATCGCGCGCCCCTATATGCGCGTCTCTCGCGCGGGCGAAACGCGCGTCGGCCGGTCTTTACCGGACGCCTCTCGCCCGGCCTTGGCAGCGTAGCTCAGTTGGTGAGAGCGCCGGATTCATAACCCGGAGGTCGGCGGTTCAAGTCCGCCCGCTGCTACCATCGCCTTTCCTTGACATGCAAATTGCCCGTCGCAGGTGACGCCGGCGCAAACCTTGCGTCGTGATCGCGCCGCGCCTGGACGCTTGCCCCACAAAAAACCCGGCCGTTCCAC
>JASBUY010000311.1 GCA_030147645.1 Aquabacter sp.
GCTTCGACGCGGGCGAGTTCACCACCAAGCCGTTCGTTCACGAGTATTGGGAAGAGGTGTTCCTGGTCTCTGGCGACCTCACGGTCGGCAATGACGACAAGGGCGAGGGCGGCGAGAGCTTTCCCCCCTTCACCTATGCGGTGCGTCCCCCGGGCGCCGTGCATGGGCCGTTCAAGTCGGAAAAGGGCTGCATCCTGCTGGAAATCCACTATTTCGATCCTGCCTGATTCTTTTCTCTCCGCCCGCGCCCCCGGCGCGGGTTTTTGCGCGCGCGGTGCCATGACCTCCCAGACGCCCACTCTCGCTTCCCTCGCAAAGGACCTCGCCAGCGGGCGCACCAGCGCCGTTGCTCTGCTGGAGGACTGCCTGGCCCGTATCGATGACGCGGCGGGCGAGGGCGCGCGCGCCTTCACGCGGGTCGACCGGATCGCCGCGCGCGCGGCGGCCGAGGCGCAGGACCGCCTGCGCGCGGCGGGCGCGCAGGGCTCGCCCTTCGCCGGCATCCCGCTCGCCATCAAGGACCTGTTCGACGTGGCGGGTGAAGTGACCACCGCCGGCTCGCGGGTGCTGGCGGATGATGAACCCGCCAAAGCTGACGCGCCCGCCGTGGCGCGGCTGCGCCGGGCCGGCTTCGTCCATGTGGGCCGCACCAATATGACCGAGTTCGCCTATTCCGGGCTCGGCATGAACCCGCATTATGGCGACCCGCGCGCGCCCTTCGAGCGCGCCGTGGGGCGCGTCTCGGGCGGCTCAACCTCGGGCGGCGCGGTGGCGGTGGCGGACGCCATGGCCCATGCCGCGCTCGGCACCGATACGGGCGGCTCCTGCCGCATCCCGGCCGCCTTCTGCGGCATTGTCGGTTTCAAGCCCACGGCGCGGCGCGTGCCGCTGGAGGGTGCCTTCCCGCTCTCCGGCTCGCTGGATTCCATCGGCCCGCTGGCGCGCTCGGTCGCCTGCTGCGCGGCGCTGGACGCGCTTCTGGCCGGCTCTGTGCCCGCCCCCCTCGAGCCGCGTCCGCTCCAGGGACTGCGCCTCCTGGTGCCCACGACGGTCGCGCTGGACGAACTTGATCCAGAAGTGGCCGAAGCGTTCGAGGCGGCGGTCGATCGCCTGTCGCAGGCCGGCGCGCACATCACCTCCGCGCCGGTGCCGGAATTCGCCGAGGTGGCGGGCATCAATGCCAAAGGCGGCTTCACTGCCGCCGAGAGCTATGCGGTCCACCGCGCGCTGCTGGAAACGCACGAGGCCGCCTATGACCCGCGCGTGTCGGTGCGCATCAAGCGCGGCGCCGGCCAGTCGGCGGCAGACTATCTCGACCTGATCGCCGCCCGCCGCAGCCTGATCGCCCGCGCGCAGACGCGCCTTTCGCCCTATGACGCGCTGCTGATGCCCACGGTCGCGATCCTCCCCCCGCGCATCGCCGACCTCGCGGACGAGGCTGCCTATGGGCGGGCAAACCTGCTGGCCCTGCGCAATCCCACTCTCATCAACATGATCGACGGCTGCGCCCTCTCCTTGCCGCTCTCCGGTCCCGGCGGCGCACCCGTCGGGCTGATGCTGGCGGGATTGGCCGGTTCGGACGCGGACATCCTCGCCATCGGCGCCGCCATGGAGGCGGCGCTGGCGCGGTTCAGCATGTGAGGGCGGCGGGCAGCCCCGTCCCAATCGCACCGGGTTTCGCAGAATCCGGCAGATTTTTCCAAGTTTTGGGTGTTCCGCTTGCCTCGTGCCAAAAATAAAACCGCATCCGGCGCGCGCATGGGCTAGAGCACGGTCCGGTCAGGTCGGTTCAACCGGATCGGATCGGGCTCTCAGGCGCGCCTGCGCCATGGAGCGACAGCGACAGACCCAAGGCAGGTGACAGGTGGCCCACTGGACTTCGGGATATGTCGAAGACCTCCTCTATATGTCGGGATTCTACCGGCACCTGACGCCGGCCATGCTCGGCTTCTCGGCCCTGGTTCACCGCCGCAGATACGAGGCCGAGGCGCCCCATCTCACGTATTGCGAACTGGGCTGCGGCCAGGGCTTTACCGCCAATCTGCTCGCCGCCGCCAATCCGCGCATGGATTTCCATGCGATGGACTTCAATCCCGGCCATATCGCCAATGCCCGGCGCCTCGCGGCGGATGCGGGCCTTGGCAACGTACATTTCCATGAGCGCGCCTTCGCCGACTTCGCCGCGGAACCGGGGGTGCCGCAGGACTTCGACATCATCGCGCTGCATGGCGTCTTCAGTTGGATCTCGCCGGAAAACCGCGCCCATATCGTCGACTTCATCGCGAGGCGGCTGAAACCGGGCGGGCTCGTCTGTCTGAGCTACAATGCCATGCCGGGATGGGCCGTTACCCTGCCGTTGCGCCGCCTTCTGGTGGACCGCGCCGCCACTTCCAACGGACCGATCGAGCCGCGCATCGAGGACGCGCTCGCCTTCGCAAAGACGCTGGCCGAGGCCGAGGCCGGCTTCTTTAAGATGAACCGGGCGGCGGACGCGCGGCTCCAGTCGCTCTCGCCGCTGTCGCGGACCTATCTCGCCCACGAATATTTCAACCGCGACTGGACCCCGCTCTATTTCGAGGACGTGGCGAACGAACTGGCCGAGGCCAAGCTCGGTTATGTGGGCTCCATGAACCTCATCGATGCGATGGATGACCTCTCGCTCACGCCCGCGCAGCGCGACGTGCTGGAGCGCGAAGCCGATCCCATCCGGCGCGAGGCGGTGCGCGACTTCCTTGTGAACCAGATGTTCCGATCCGACCTCTTCGGGAAGGGAACGCCGGCCCACTCCGAACGGAGCGCCGCCGGCATCTGGCTTCAGACCCGCTTCGTTCTGTCGATGGCGCACGCGCATATTCCGGCGAGCGCCAAGTCGCGCCTCGGAGAGATCGACCTTCAGGCCGACCCGTTTCGCGCGCTTCTTTCGGCATTCTCGGCCGGGCCGAGATCGGTGCGCGACCTTCTCACCGCCAATGCGGCGCCCGACCTGAACTGGGGGCAGGTTCTTCACGGGCTCACTGTGTTGGTGGGCGCGGGCCATCTCCAGCCCTGCCTCGGCGCGGCGGCGGAGGCCGACGGGATCGAAACCTGCAAGGCGTTCAACCGTGCGGTCTGCGCACATGCGGAAGAGAGCGAAGACCACCAGTTCCTGGCGTCCCCAGTGACCGGGGGCGGCGTTGCAGTGAGCCGCGCGGAGCGCCTGTTCCTCCTGGCGCGCAGCGAGGGACAAACCGACGCCGCCGCCTGGGCGGACTTCGCCTGGCAGGTCCTCGCGCCGCAGGGCCAGCGTGTGCTGAAGGACGGCCAGATGCTGGAGACGGAGGCGGGCAACCGGGCCGAATTGCTGGAGCAGGCCGCGCATTTCGAGCGCGTTCGCCTGCCGACCTTTGACACGCTGAAGGTTACCTTCTGACCCACAGCGGCGTCCCTGGCACGCTCTTGAAAATCCCGATCGCAGGATCGCCTGCGCCCCCCGCATCAATCCTCAAAGCTGGCGCTTCAGATTGTCCGCGAAGGACTGGATATGCGCCCGCACCGCCGCCTCGGCGGCGGCGGGATCGCGCGAGCGCAGGGCCTCGACGATGGCGGCATGTTCGTCCACGACCCGGCGATGATGGGCGGGTGCGCGCAGCGAGACGAACCAGACCCGCTGGGCGCGTTCGTGCAGGTTGCGCAGGATCTCGCCCAGCACGGGATTGCCGGCAGCGGTAGAGATGGCGCCGTGGAAGTCCCGGTCGAGCGCCATGAGGGTCACCACGTCGCGCGCCGCCGCCGCCCGCGCGCCCTGCGCCACATTCTCGTTGAGGGCGGCGAGTTGCGCCGGCTCGGCCCGTTCCGCCGCAAGGCGCGCGCACAGGCCTTCATTGAGCAGGCGCACTTCCACCATGTCGCGCACCTCGTCCTGGGAGATGGGGCGCACGATGATGCCCTTGCGGGGCAGCACCTCCACGAGGCCGTCGCGCATCAGCCGGTCGAAGGCCTGGCGCACCGGGGTCCGCCCGAAGCCGAGCGTGGCGGAGACAGTGGCTTCGCTCAGCGCCTCGCCGGGGCGGAACAGGCACATGATGATGCGCTGCTTGATGACCTCATAGGCCTCGTCGCGCAGGGAGCGGGGCGCCTGCGTTTCCTTCGCCTCCAGGACCGCCATGCTCATCCTCGCCTCCTTAGCGCCCGCTTACCCCACCACCGGCAGGACCGCCACGTCATAGCCATGACGGATCGCGCGACCCAGCACCGGGTCCTCGATCTCGAACTCGAACCGCTCCGCCGGCCGGATGCCGCCATGGGCGGCCAGCGTGCCGCAGAACATGGCAGCGTCCTTCAGCGGGGCGCCGTAGAGCGCCAGCACCTCGTCGGGCGGCAGCATGGCGGCGACCGAGCCCTCCTGGTAGAGCACGCGCGCGCCGTCGATCACCGCATGGGCGCGCAGGATGAGCCTGTCCCAATGGGGCAGCACGTCATCCAGCAGCCAGAGGTCGCGCGCCACGGGCTTGTCGCACATCTGCTTGGAAACGGTGATGTTGTAGGTCTCGACCTTGCGGTCGGTATGGTCCGAGCCGATGCCGAGATAGAGCCGTCCGTCCGATTCCAGCAGCATGAACTCCACTTCGCCGGACGAATGGGGACCGCTGCATTCGATGCGGTCCGACGTGGTGAGGCGCGCCGCAGCGACACGGTAATAGATGGGCGTGGATGCGGGCCGGGTGACGCCCAGTTCCTCCAATTCGCGGATGTGCTTCTCCAGCGCCGCCTTGTCGCGGCCGGTCCAGCCGGCGATCACCGCGCCGGTGAGCGTGAAGGTCTTTTCCTCGGACAGCCCGTCCGCATGGACGGTGAAGGTAAGCGCCGTGCCGGACATCACATACTCCGTACGCATAGCAAAAGGGATCGCAAAAGGACGGATCGGCGCGCCGGTCAGGGCATTGGCGCGCCGATCCGCAAGGGCCGGCCCGGAAGAAAGGGGGTCCGTTCGGCCGGCCTTTCAGGCGAGACGGGTCAGTTCGGCATACGGGTATCGAGCAGCGTCCATTTCCCGTCCTTCACCTCCAGGATGTAGACGGGTTTGACGGCGTCGTTGTCGGTGAAGGAGATAGAGCCTTCGAGCGCCTGGTAATCCTTCAGCTTGGCCAGCTGGTCGCGGATCGCGGTGCGCTCCTCGGCCAGCTTCGCCTTGTCGCCGGTCACGCCCGCGCGCTTCATCGCTTCCGAATAGAGATAGACGATGTCGTAGACCGAGGCGTCCATCTGGTTGGGATCGGTGCGGTTCATGCCGGCCGCCTTGGTGCGCTTGCCGAACTCCTCCGTGAAGGCCTTGGTGGTGGCATTCACATCGGGGAAGAAGGTGGTGCCGATGGTAAGCTTGTCGCCGGCGCCGTCCATGCGCTTGGGCAGTTCGGGATCGGCGATGGTCGTGCCGCCGATGAGGCGGGTGGAGACACCCTGGCGCTTCAATTCCTTGGCGAGATTGATGGCGCCCTCCGGCGGCGAGCCGAGGCCCACCACGTCGGGATTCATCTGCTTCAACTGCGCCACCTGGGGCGAGAGATCGAAGGCGGCGAGCTGGAAGTCCACCGAGCCCTTGAGCGGGATGCCGTATTTCTCGAACAGCTTGGGAATGACCACGGTGCCGATGGACTTCGACACCACGTCGTCCGTGGCATAGGCGGCGGCGCCCGAAGCGGTGGGCAGCTTCTTGTCCTTCAACGCGCCGATCACCTGATCGATGACGCGGCCCTCGTCCGTGGTGTTGCGGAAGCCGTAGGTGAAGCCCTTGGTGAGGCCCGGCGCGGACGAGGCCATGGACATCTGGGCGATGCCCTCGCGCTCGCCCACGGGGAATGTGGTGCGCACCTCGGAGGAGGAGAACGGCCCGATCACGGCCAGCGCATTGTCGTCCTGCGCGAAGCGGCGCAACGCGGTGGTCGCCTGCTTGGGATCGCCGGCGGTGTCGAACTTCACCACCTTGATCTTCTTGCCGTTGATGCCGCCCTTCTTGTTGATCTCTTCCACCGCCATGTCGACGGCCACCTCATTGGTGTTGGCGAGGCTCACATAGGGGCCGCTCTTGGCCATCATGTAGCCGAGCACCAGTTCGTCTTCCGCGCGCGCGGCCCCGGCGGCAACGAGCGCCGCCAGCATGGTGGCGCCCAACAGCAGATTGCGCTTCATCTTCCGACACTCCTCTGAAGGTTCTCAATGTTGGGCGGGGGCGGCTTCACCCTCGCCGAGATAGGCTTCCTGAAGGCGGGGATCGGCGGCGAGCGCCTTGGGGTCGCCCGCCATCAGCACGCGGCCGAGTTCCAGCACCGTGGCCTGGTGGGCCACCGAGAGCGCCTTGCCGGTGTTCTGCTCCACCAGCAGGATGGCGAGCCCGTCGCGGTTCAATTCCCGGATCAGGTCGAACAGCTTGGAGACGAACAGCGGCGAGAGGCCGAGCGAGGGCTCGTCCAGCATCATCAGCTTCGGCTTGGCCAGCATGGCGCGGCCGATGGCCAGCATCTGCTGCTCGCCGCCCGAGAGGCAGGAAGCGGCCATGTGGCGGCGCTCGGCGAGGTTGGGAAAGCGGCCGTAAATGGCGTCGATCTCGCGCCGCACCGTGCCGGCATCCGCGCGCATATGGGCGCCGAGCAGGAGATTTTCCTCCACGGTGAGCGAGATGAGGATGCGCCGGCCCTCCGGTACCAGGACGATGCCGCGGGCGATGCGCTTGTGGGGTGGCTCGGCGGTCACGTCCTCGTCGGCGAAGGCAATGCCCCCCGCCTTGGCCGGCACGGCGCCGAGAATGGCCCGCAAGAGCGTGCTCTTGCCCGCGCCATTGGCGCCAAGCACCGTGACGATCTCGCCCTCATTCACCGTGAGCGAGACATCGGTGAGCGCGGAGACGCGGCCGTAGGAAACCGAAAGGCCTGAGACGCTGAGCAGCGGCGCCATGGGTCAGTCCTCCCCGTCCGTGCCGATATAGGCTTCGCGCACCTTGGGGTCGCGCCGCACCTCGCTCAGAGGGCCTTCCGCGATCTTCTCGCCGAAATTCAGCACCACGACGCTCTCGCAGATGCTGTCCACGAAGTGCATGTCGTGCTCCACCACCAGCAGGGTGACGCCCTTTCGGGCGAGCGCCTTGAGATGATCGCGCAGGGCGTTGGTCTCGCTGGGATTGAGCCCGGCAGCGGGCTCGTCCAGCATCAGGACGCTCGCGCCGGCGAGCGTGGCGCGCACCAGATCGATGCGCTTGCGCACGCCATAGGGCAGCGCGCCGACTGTCTCGTCCGCATAGGCTTCAAGCCCGCTTTCCGCGAGCGCCGCGCGCGCCTCCCGCTTCCAGCGATGGTTGGGGATCAGGCGATAGGGGGTCAGCAGCGCGCCGAGGGAAGAGGCGCGCACGTGCTGGCCCACCAGCAGGTTTTCCAGCACCGAGAGGTGCGACATGAGGCGGATGTTCTGGAACGAGCGCGCGACGCCGGTGGAGATGCGCCGGCGCGAGGCCATGTGCGTCACGTCCGTCCCGATCACCGTGATGCGTCCGGCATCGACGCCATAGACGCCGGAGACCAGATTGAAGACCGTGGTCTTGCCCGCCCCGTTGGGGCCGATCAGGGCCGTGGTGCGGCCCTTGGGCACCTCGAAAGAGAGATCGCGGATGGCGCGCACGCCCGCGAAGGATTTGGAGAGGCCGGAAACGGACAAGGCGGCGCTCATGGCGTGACCCTCCGGCGGCGGAAGACGCGCAGCAGCGAAGCGGTCACGAGGCCCTGGGGTCGCACCGCCATGAACAGGATGATGAAGGCCGCGAACACCGCATAGCGCCATTGGTCGGAGGCCCGCAGCACTTCCGGGACCAGGGTGAAGAAGGCCGCGCCCACCAGCGGGCCCCATACCGTCTGGGTGCCGCCGAACAGCACGTAGAGAACGGTGAAGACGGAGAGCAGCACGTTGAAATGCTGGGCTTCGACGAAATTGTAATGATGCGCGTAGAGCCCGCCGCCAAAGCCCGCCACCGCGGCGCCCAGCGCAAACGCCGCCACCTGCATGCCGCGCACCGAGACGCCCAGAAGGTCCGCCACCGTCGGATCGCTCTTGACCGCCGTGAGGCACAAGGCGAAGCGGGTGCGCGAGACATAGAGCATCAGCACCACCACGCCCGCCGCCGCCGCCCAGACCACGCCGGGCGTCGCATAGTCGGAGACCGGATAGCCGGCCGCCCCGCCAACCACTTCCAGATTGAGGAAGACGGCGGAAATCACCTGTCCCAGCGCGAAGGTCGCCATGGCGAGATAGATGCCGTGGGTGCGCAACACCGGAATGCCGATGAGGACGCCCATTCCCCCGGCCAGCATCGAGCCGAGCGGGATGGCCGCCCACATGGACCAGCCATATTCGTTGGTGAGGAAGGCCGAGGCATAGGCGCCGATGGCCATGAAGCCGGCGATGCCGAGATTGAGCTGGCCGGCCGCCAATGGCAGATAGACTGCATAGGCCGCCATGACATTGAAGGCGAGGACCACCAGGACGCCGGTGAGATAGCCGCTCATCACAGCTTCTCCCGGCTGGCGGGACGGCCCAGCAGGCCCTGCGGCCGCAGGATCAGGATCAGCAGCAGCAGGCCGTAAACCGTAATGTTCACCACATCCGCGCCGATGAAGGAGATGGACAGGACTTCCGCAAGGCCGATGAGCAGGCCGCCCAGCACTGCGCCCCAGATGGAGCCCATGCCGCCCACGATCATGGCGGCGACGCCCTTGAAGCCGATGCCCTCGCCCATGAAAGGCGAGACCTGCTGGTAGTTCACCGCGAACAGGATGCCGGCAAAGGCCGCCAGCAGCGCGCTCGCCACGAACAGCTGCGGCACGAGGCGGGCGATGTCGATGCCCATGAGCAGCGCGGTCTCGCGGCTCTCCGCCACCGTGCGGATGCGCCGTCCCGCATTGGTCGCGGCCAGGAAGCGCGAAAGCCAGAAGACCAGCGCCAGCGACACCGCGAGGGACGCCACCTGCGCCATGCCAATGACGAGCCCGCCCACACGGAAATTCATGTCCGGGAACAGCGCCGGAAAGGCCTGCTGGTCCGAGCCATATTGGATGAGGACCAGATTCTCCAGCAGCACCAGGAAGCCGAGGGACGAGACAAGCGGCACTTCCGGGTCCCCGCTCTGCATGCGCCGATAGGCGAGCCGCTCCACCAGGAGGGAGACAAGGGCGGCGGCGAGCAGCGCCACGGCGAAGGCGAGGAACCAGGGCCAGCCCAGCTTCATCATGCCGAAGCTCACCATCCCGCCCACCATGAACAGGCCGGGCAGCGAGAAATTGAGGAAGTTCAGCACCCCGATGGCGAGGGTGAAGGCCACCGCCACCAGCATATAGATGGCGCCGAGCATGAGGCCGTTGACGATCTGCTGAGCGAGCATGAGGTCGCGCGGGGCTCCGGAAGGCGGGAGAAGGCGCCGCGCGCCGGCCCGATGAA
>JASBUY010000313.1 GCA_030147645.1 Aquabacter sp.
GGCAACTATGCCATGGGCATCAAGGAGCACATCGTGTTCCCCGAGATCAACTATGACCGCGTCGAGCAGATGTGGGGCATGGACATCATCGTGTGCACGACGGCGAAGACGGATGACGAAGCGCGGGCCCTTCTGAAGGCCTTTAACTTCCCCTTCCGCCAGTGAGGGTGTATTAGCGGCGGCTTCCGCCGTCGCAGGACGATTTGGAATGCTTTCCGGCTGTGAGGGATCTTCCCCTCAGACGCGGAGAACAGGAGCAGGATATGGCGAAGAAAAGCGCGATCGAGACCAACGAGCGTCGCCGCAAGCTGTCTCAGCAGCTGGCGTCGAAGCGCGCTGGGCTCAAGAAGATCGTGAACGACAAGACCCTGCCGATTGAGGAGCGCTTCGCCGCGACCCTCAAGTTGGCGGAGATGCCGCGCAATTCGGCGCGGATCCGTGTGCGCAACCGGTGCGAAGTGACCGGCCGGCCGCGCGCGTTTTATCGGAAGCTGAAGATGAGCCGTATCGCGCTGCGCGAGCTTGGCTCCCAGGGCCTTGTTCCGGGCCTGGTGAAGTCGAGCTGGTGAGGAGGATCCGATGTCTGTCAATGATCCCATCGGCGATCTGATCACCCGCATCCGCAACGCCCAGATGCGCCGCAAGGACAAGACGTCCACGCCGGGTTCGCGTCTGCGCGCCAGCCTGCTCGACGTTCTGCGCGACGAGGGCTACATCCGCGGCTACACCTCGACGGACCAGGGCAATGGCCGGACCGAGTTCGAGGTGGAACTCAAGTATTTCGATGGCCAGCCTGTGATCCGTGAGATTTCGCGCGTCTCCAAGCCCGGCCGCCGTGTTTATGCGTCGGTGAAGAACCTCCCCCGCGTCGCCAACGGTCTCGGCATTGCGATCGTCTCCACCCCGCAGGGTGTGATGGCCGATCACGAAGCCCGCGACAAGAATGTCGGCGGCGAAGTGCTCTGCACCGTGTTCTGACGAGCGACGGAGAAAGACATGTCGAAGATCGGCAAGCATCCCGTCGTCATTCCCGCTGGCGTCACCGCCAACGTGGAAGGTCAGACGGTGAAGGTGAAGGGGCCGAAAGGTGCCCTTCAGGTGACCCTCGTTGAGGAAGTCGGCGCTGAGCTGGCGGGTGCCGAGGTCAAGGTTTCCATGCGCGGCGAAACCAACCGCCATAAGGCCATGTGGGGCATGTCCCGCACGCTGGTGTCGAACCTGGTTGAGGGCGTGACGAAGGGCTTCGAGAAGAAGCTCGAAATCACGGGCGTCGGCTACAAGGCCGCCGTTGCTGGCAAGAATCTGAACCTGTCCCTCGGCTTCAGCCATGACGTGATCTATCCGATCCCGGAAGGGATCCAGATCGTGACCCCCAAGCCCACGGAAATCGTGGTGACGGGCGTGGACAAGCAGCAGGTTGGCCAGGTCGCCGCTGAGATCCGCGAGTATCGTGGCCCCGAGCCCTACAAGGGCAAGGGCGTCAAGTACGCTGGCGAATTTATCTTCCGCAAGGAAGGCAAGAAGAAGTGACGGAGGCGAACCATGGCTAAGGATATCGGGGCGCTTGAGCGCCGCAAGGCCAAGGTGCGTCGCGCCATTCGCGCAGCGGCCAACGGGCGTCTTCGCCTGTCGGTGCACCGCACCTCGAAGCATATTTATGCGCAGATCATCGACGATGCGAAGGGCGAGACCTTGGTCGCCGCTTCCAGCCTCGAGAAGGACCTGCGCAGCTCGCTGAAGACCGGAGCGGATGTTGATGCCGCCAAGGCCATCGGCAAGCTGGTGGCCGAGCGGGCCACCGCGAAGGGCGTGACTGCGGTCGTCTTCGATCGTGGCGCTTACATCTATCATGGGCGCGTCAAGGCGCTCGCCGAGGGCGCCCGCGAAGGCGGCCTCGAGTTCTGACGCGAAGGACGAGCGAAATGGCCCGTGAGAGGGATAACCGCGGCGAGCGCGAGGATCGCGACAATACGTTCGTGGACAAGCTGGTCCACATCAACCGCGTCGCGAAAGTGGTTAAGGGCGGCCGTCGTTTCGGCTTCGCTGCCCTTGTGGTGGTCGGTGATCAGAAGGGCCGCGTCGGCTTCGGCCATGGCAAGGCTCGCGAAGTGCCTGAGGCGATCCGCAAGGCGACCGAGAGCGCCAAGCGCGCGCTCATTCGGGTTCCGCTCCGCGAAGGCCGGACCTTGCACCATGACGTGCACGGTCATCACGGCGCCGGCAAGGTGGTGCTCCGCGCCGCCCCGGCCGGTACCGGCATCATCGCCGGCGGCCCGATGCGCGCTGTCTTCGAGACGCTCGGCATGCACGATGTCGTCGCCAAGTCGTTCGGGTCTTCCAACCCGTACAACATGGTGCGCGCCACGTTTGACGCGCTGAAGAACCAGGACAGCCCGCGTTCCGTGGCTGCCCGTCGTGGCATCAAGGTGTCGCAGCTCCAGTCCCGCCGCCGCGTCGAAGACGCGGAAGCGACCGACTGAGCGGGCTCCGAGCAGATAGGAGCGCGCCATGGCGAACGCGACTGAAGGAAAAACCGTCACCATCGAGCAGATCGGCTCTCCGATCCGCCGGCCGGCTGACCAGGAAGCAACCCTCGTGGGCCTCGGGCTGAACAAGCGTCATCGCCGTTCGACCCTGCAGGACACCCCGGCGGTGCGCGGGATGATTGCGAAAGTCGCTCATCTCGTCCGCGTCGTGGACTGAGGAGAGGCGAGATGAAGCTCGACGAGATCAGGGACAATCCCGGTGCGCGCAAGAAGCGCATGCGGGTCGGCCGGGGCATTGGTTCCGGCAAGGGCAAGACCGCTGGTCGCGGCGTAAAGGGCCAGAAGGCCCGCACCGGCGTCGCGATCAAGGGGTTCGAGGGTGGCCAGATGCCGCTGCATCGGCGTCTGCCGAAGCGTGGCTTCCACAACATCTTCCGCCCCGATTACAACGAAGTCACGCTGGGTCGTATTGAGGCCGCCATCCAGGCGGGCAAGCTCGATGCGTCGCAGCCGGTGACCGAGGCCGCCCTCATCTCTGCCGGCGTTCTGCGCCGCGCGAAGGAAGGTGTGCGCGTGCTCGGCTCCGGAGAGCTGACCTCGAAGGTCAATCTGGACGTCGCTTATGCCACGAAGTCCGCCGTTGAGGCGGTCGAGAAGGCCGGCGGTTCGGTGACCATGGTCGCCAAGGTCGAAGACGCTTCGGCGGAGTGACCTGAAAGGGGAGGGCGCTTCGTGCCCTCCTTTTGCCTTTTGGCCGCCGTCTCCTATCGAGGGGCGGCGGTCGTTTTGTCGGGCGCGGCATCCAGGCCATGGCCTCACGCACCGCATGCGGCTATGACCGCTCTGTGAGGGGCGGTGCGCGCCATTCCCGCCGCGTCCCAGCGCTCATATTCGATGGCCGGACTTTTCCGACCGGCTCAAGCGGAGCAAGGCATGGTCTCGGCGGCGGAACAACTCGCAGCGAACCTGAATTTCGGTGCTCTCGGCAAGGCCGAGGAACTCAAGAAGCGCATTTGGTTCACGCTCGGTGCGCTGCTCGTTTATCGCCTGGGGACTTACATCCCGCTTCCCGGCATCAATCCGGACGCGCTCCAGGACGTGTTCCGCAACGCCCAGCAGGGCATTATCGGCCTCTTCAACATGTTCTCGGGCGGCGCCGTGCAGCGCATGGCGATTTTCGCCCTGAACATCATGCCGTACATCTCCGCCTCCATCATCATCCAGTTGCTCAGCAGCGTCTCCCCGACGCTTGAAGCGCTGAAGAAGGAAGGCGAGAGCGGGCGCAAGCAGCTCAACCAATACACCCGCTACCTCACTGTGGTGCTCGCGCTGTTCCAGGCCTACGGCATCGCCGTTGGGCTCGAAAGCTCTGGCGCGGTCGTGGCGGATCCAGGCTGGTTCTTCCGCATTTCCACCGTCATCACGCTGACCGGTGGCACGATGTTCCTGATGTGGTTGGGTGAACAGATCACCTCGCGCGGCATCGGCAACGGCACGTCGCTGATCATCTTCGCAGGCATCGTGGCGGAACTTCCCGGTGCGTTTGCGCGCACGCTCGAGCTTGGCCGCCAGGGGGCGCTGTCCACGCCGCTGATTCTCGCCGTGCTGGTGATGGCGGTGCTCATTATCGCTTTCATCGTGTTCATGGAGCGCGCCCAGCGCCGCCTGCTGATCCAGTATCCCAAGCGGCAGGTCGGCAATCGCATGTATGAGGGTCAGTCCTCGCATCTGCCGCTCAAGCTGAACACGTCGGGCGTTATTCCGCCGATTTTCGCGTCTTCGCTGCTGCTTATTCCCGCGACCATTGCGAGCTTCACCCAGGGCGCCGGGCCGGAATGGTTCAACGCCACAACGCGCCTGCTCGGTCATGGCCAGCCGCTCTATATGCTGCTGTATGTGGTTCTGATCGTCTTCTTCTGCTTCTTCTACACCGCGATCGTTTTCAATCCGGTGGAGACGGCCGACAATCTCAAGAAGCACGGCGGCTTCATTCCCGGCATTCGCCCGGGCGAGCGCACCGCGGAATACATCGACTATGTGCTGACGCGCATCACCGTGGTGGGCGCTGCCTACATTGCGGCTGTGTGTCTCTTCCCCGAAGTGTTGATTTCCTACGCCGCCGTGCCGTTCTATTTTGGTGGAACGTCGCTGCTCATCGTCGTCAGCGTCACGATGGATACGGTCGCGCAGGTCCAGGGTCATCTATTGGCTCACCAGTACGAAGGACTGGTCAAGAAAGCCAAGCTCCGTGGGGGGAAGAGGAAATGAGGTTGATTCTGCTCGGGCCACCCGGGGCGGGCAAGGGAACCCAGTCGCAGCGCCTGGTGGCGCGCCACGGCATCGTCCAATTGTCGACGGGCGACATGCTTCGCGCAGCGGTCGCCGCCGGGACCGCCATTGGCCAGAAGGCCAAGGCGGTTATGGAAGCCGGGGACCTTGTGTCGGACGAGATCGTGATCGGCATCATCGCCGAGCGGCTGGATGAACCGGATGCGCGGGCGGGGTTCATCCTCGACGGCTTTCCGCGCACGGTCGCCCAGGCCGAAGCGCTCGACGGCATGCTGAAGGACAAGGGCCTCAAGCTCGATGCCGTGATTGAGCTGGTGGTAGACCAGTCGGCGCTCGTTGACCGAATCATGCGCCGGGCCGAAGAAACCCGCGCCCGGGGAGAACCGGTTCGTAAGGACGATGATCCTGAGGTCTTCAAGCACCGTCTTGACGCCTACAACCGGGATACAGCTGTGGTCGCGCCTTATTACAAGGCTCGGGGACAGCTGAGGCAGATCGACGGGATGAAGCCCATCGACGATGTCACACGCGCCATCGCGGAGGTCCTGGAGGCCGCCACCGCTTGACGGTGAGGCCAAAACCAGTTAATGGCGCGTCTTCCTCATGCGATCCGCGTGGCTTGCTCCCCTGAAGGAGGAGCAGGGCGCGCGGTTTTGTTCATGACACTGTTTGATTCCCCCGCAGGGGCCGGCCTCCACCGGACGCGGGGACAACCTGCGGCTCACGAAGGTGGGCTGCCACATGGAGAGACAAGTGGCTCGTATCGCTGGCGTGAATATCCCCACCAACAAGCGCGTCATTATTGCGCTTCAGTACATCCACGGCATCGGCGCCAAGAAGGCCGAAGAGATCGTGGAGAAGGTCGGGATCCCCCTGGAGCGCCGTGTCAATCAGTTGACCGACCAGGAAGTGCTGCAGATCCGCGAGACCATCGACCGCGATTATATCGTGGAAGGCGATCTGCGCCGCGAAGTCGCGATGAACATCAAGCGTTTGATGGATCTTGGCTGCTATCGCGGTCTGCGCCATCGTCGCGGCCTGCCGGTTCGCGGTCAGCGCACCCACACCAATGCGCGCACCCGCAAGGGTCCCGCGAAGCCGATCGCCGGCAAGAAGAAGTGATCGGCGGCATCGCTGCCCGGTTTCGGAAGGCCGGTTGATCCGGCCTTCTCTGCACCGCTCCCATTTGGAGCATTGTCCCGAGCGCCTGGAGTTACGGGCGCGCCTGAAGGATCGAAGACAAGATGGCCAAGGAAGCTACCCGCGTTAAGCGTCGCGAGCGCAAGAATATCGCCTCCGGCGTCGCGCATGTGAACGCGTCGTTCAACAACACCATGATCACCATCACCGATGCGCAGGGAAATACCATTTCCTGGTCGTCTGCCGGCGCCATGGGTTTCAAGGGCTCGCGCAAGTCCACGCCGTATGCGGCGCAGGTTGCGGCCGAGGACGCGGCCCGCAAGGCCGCCGAGCACGGCATGCGCACCCTCGAGGTCGAAGTGTCGGGTCCGGGTTCGGGCCGTGAGTCCGCGCTGCGCGCGCTCCAGGCCGCCGGTTTCATGGTGACCTCGATCCGCGACGTCACGCCGATCCCGCACAACGGCTGCCGCCCGCGCAAGCGCCGGCGCGTCTGAGCGTACCAGTGGCCCGCCGGGGTGACCTGGCGGGTCTTGTGCCCGGTTCCTCCCCCAATGGCGGGACGGGCTCGCGCGAAGGAGGGGAGGTCTCCCTTCGAGCGCAGCGGCCCGGCGAGAAGGCAAGGTGACGCAAGTGATTCAGAAGAACTGGCAAGAGCTGATCAAGCCCGAGAAACTGCAGGTGAACCCCGGCAGCGATCCGCGGCGCTTCGCGACTGTTGTTGCCGAGCCGCTGGAGCGCGGGTTTGGCATGACGCTCGGCAATGCGCTGCGCCGCATCCTGCTGTCGTCGCTGCAGGGCGCCGCCGTGACGTCGGTGCATATCGACGGCGTGCTGCATGAGTTTTCGTCGATCCCCGGCGTCCGCGAGGACGTGACGGACATCATCCTCAACATCAAGGACATCGCCATTAAAATGGTCGGCGATGGCCCCAAGCGTCTCGTGGCCAAGAAGACCGGCCCGGGCGTGCTGACCGCCGGTGACATCCAGACCGTCGGCGACATTCAGGTGCTCAATCCCTATCTCGCCATCTGCACCCTCGACGAGGGCGCGGAACTGCGGATGGAGTTCACGGTCGACACCGGCAAGGGTTACGTGCCCGCCGAGCGCAACC
>JASBUY010000315.1 GCA_030147645.1 Aquabacter sp.
CGGCCGCCGTGAGGGGTGCCGCCATGTGTGTCCTCCCGAAGCGCCGCTTGGAAACGGCTTATTGAAACGATTTGACTTCCCTCCTTTGGTACGTCGGGATATGTCCCGCTGCCAAGGAAAATGCTGAGGTCCGGGCGCTCGGGCCTCGGGCCGGCGGGGGAGACAGGGGATCAGCCCATGACGGCGTTCGGGGCCTCGGAAACGCGCCTGCGTGAAGACATCTGCCGCTTTGCCCGCTCCTTGTTCGAGCGCGGCCTTACCCCCGGTTCCTCGGGCAATATCTCCGTGCGGCTGGAGGATGGCGGCTGGCTGGTGACGCCCACCAATGCGAGCCTCGGCTTCCTCGACCCCGCCGCCCTGTCGCGCCTCGATGCCTCCGGTCGCCTGCTCTCGGGCGCCGCCCCCACCAAGGAAATGCCGCTGCACGGCGCGCTCTATGAGACCCGCGCCAAGGCCCGGGCCATCGTTCATCTCCATTCCACCCATGCGGTGGCGGTCTCCATGCTGCCGGAGATCGATCCCGCATCCGTGCTCCCGGCGCTCACGCCCTATTCGCTGATGCGCGCCGGGCAGGTGGCGCTGCTGCCCTATTACCGGCCGGGCGACCCGGCGGTGGCGGGCGCCATCAAGGGGCTCGCGGGGCGCTATTCCTCCGTGCTTCTGGCCAATCACGGCCCCGTGGTGGCGGGAGAGACGCTGGAAGCCGCCGTCTATGCCACCGAGGAGCTGGAAGAGACCGCCAAGCTCTATCTGCTGCTGCGCAACCTCAATCCCCGCCTGCTCAGCCCCGCCCAGGTGGAGGATTTGGTGCGGGTGTTCGGGGTGGAATTGCCGGCGCAGGGGCACCGGGATCATTCCGGGCACGATCATTCCTGATCAGGACACGGATGGGGTTTTGCACAGGCAAAGCCCCGCCCCCTCGCAATCCCGCCCTCGCGATGCCATTTTGTTCTCACAGGAGAATCAGACGCGGCGGGTCCGCGCGAGAGCCTGATCGCTGGATCAGTCTCTGAAATCATGGATAGAGCGCGTTTGGCTGGCTTCCCCGATCCCCGACTGCCTGTGGCGCCCGAGGCGTCGGAGCCGCCTGCCTTGCGGCCCGGCGGCATCGCCGAGCGCGCGCGCGCCGGTGCGCGGCCGCGTCCGGCCTTTCTCGACGGGCTCAATCCCGAGCAGCGCGAGGCGGTGGAAACCCTGGACGGGCCGCTCCTGGTTCTGGCCGGCGCGGGCACCGGCAAGACCCGCGTGCTCACCGCCCGCGTCGCCCATATCCTCGCCCAGGGCCGCGCCTTTCCCTCCCAGATCCTGGTGGTGACCTTCACCAACAAGGCCGCTCGGGAGATGAAGGAGCGCATTCACGCCATGGTGGGCGATGCGGTGGAAGGCATGCCCTGGCTCGGCACCTTCCATTCCATCGGCGTGCGCATCCTGCGCCGGCATTACGAACTGGTGGGGCTGAAGAGCGGCTTCACCCTCCTCGATACCGACGACCAGATCCGCCTGCTGAAGCACTTGCTCGCCGCCGAGGGCATCGACGAGAAACGCTGGCCCGCGCGCCTGCTCGCCTCCACCATCGACGGCTGGAAGAACAGGGGCCTCTCGCCTGAGCATGTGCCGGCGGGCGAAGGCTCGGCCTTCGCCCATGGGCGCGGGCAGATGCTCTATGCCGCCTATCAGGCGCGGCTCAAGGCGCTGAACGCGGTGGATTTCGGCGATCTGCTGCTGGAGGGCATCCGCCTGTTCCGGGAGAATCCGGACGTGCTCGCGGATTATCACCGGCGGTTCAAATATCTGCTGGTGGACGAATATCAGGACACCAACGTCGCCCAATATCTCTGGCTGCGCCTGCTCGCCCAGGGCTCACGCAATGTCTGCTGCGTGGGGGACGACGACCAGTCCATCTATGGCTGGCGCGGCGCGGAGGTGGACAATATCCTGCGCTTCGAGAGCGACTTTCCCGGCGCCAAGGTGATCCGTCTGGAGCGCAATTACCGCTCCACGGGTCATATTCTCGGCGCCGCCGCCCATCTCATCGCCAACAATCAGGGCCGGCTCGGCAAGACCGTCTTCTCGGAAGGCGAGTTGGGCGAGCATGTCACCGTCACGGGCGCCTGGGATTCCGGCGAGGAGGCGCGCGCCATCGGCGACGAGATCGAGGCGCTGCAACGCTCCGGCCATGCCCTCTCGCAGGTCGCCATCCTGGTGCGCGCCTCGTTCCAGATGCGCGAGTTCGAAGACCGCTTCGTCACGCTCGGCATGCCCTATCGCGTCATCGGCGGGCCGCGCTTCTATGAGCGGGCGGAAATCCGCGACGCCCTCGCCTATCTGCGCTGTATCCAGTCCCAGAGCGACGACCTCGCCTTCGAGCGGATCGTGAACGTGCCCAAGCGCGGCCTTGGGGACGCGGCCGTCAAGCAGATCCACGACGTCGCCCGCGCCGCGTCCGTGCCGCTCCAGGAGGCGGCGCGGCTGCTCACCGAGAGCGAGGAGATGAAGCCCAAGGTGCGCGCCAGCCTGCGCGGCCTCATCGAGAGCTTCAGCCGCTGGCGCGTCCAGGCCGACAACCTCCCCCATACGGAACTCGCCGAAATCGTGCTGGACGAGAGCGGCTATACCGAAATGTGGCAGAAGGACCGCTCGGCGGAAGCCGCCGGGCGGCTGGAAAACCTGAAGGAACTCGTGCGCTCCATGGAGCCGTTCGAGAATCTCCAGGGCTTTTTGGAACACATCTCCCTCGTCATGGACGCCGACAATGGCGCGGGCGAGGATGCGGTGCAGATCATGACGCTGCATTCCGCCAAGGGGCTGGAATTCGACACCGTCTATCTGCCCGGCTGGGAAGAGGGCCTGTTCCCGCATCAGCGCGCGCTGGACGAGCAGGGCAAAGCGGGCCTCGAAGAAGAGCGGCGGCTCGCTTATGTGGGCCTCACCCGCGCGCGCCTCTCCGCACGGGTCTATTTCGCCTCCAACCGGCGCATCCACGGCATGTGGAATTCCACCGTGCCAAGCCGTTTCCTCGACGAACTGCCCGACGCCCATGTGGACGTGCAGGAATCCAAGGGCGGTTTCGGCTGGGGTGGCTCCGGCGGGGCCTATGGCGGCAATGCCTATGGGGCCAGCCGGTTCGAGAAAGCCGAGCCCTTCGCCTCCACCTACGCCACGCCAGGCTGGCAGCGGGCGCAGAACGCCCGTTCAGCGAGCAGCGACCCGTCGTCGCGGGGCGGATATAGCGCCGGCAAAGGATCCGGGCGCGGTGGACCGATGGTGATCGAAGGCACGTTGCTGGCAACCTCCACCGGCGGCACTTCGGCCTTCACCGCGGGTGAACGAATTTTCCACATCAAGTTCGGCTATGGCGAGATCACCGGCATCGACGGCAACAAGCTGACGGTGCAGTTCGACAAGGCCGGCGAGAAGCGCGTGCTGGAAAGCTTCGTCGAAAAAGTCTGAGTTTTCCTCTGCGTCGGGCGGCGCAAGCGGGCAATGGATATTGCGCGCACCTGTTGCATGGTTCCCCGAGTGGGTATCATGGACGTCGTCGGTCGCTTCCCGCGCCGGTTATCCTGCGTTCAGCGTCAGACTGTCGCCCTTCATGTATCTGAACAATTTTCTCCTGATCCTCGGCGAAATGGCGATCTATTTCGGCGCCATGCTGGCCCTGTTCCGGGTACGCCATCTCGTGGGGATCGGCGCCTTCTTCTGCGCCTTGGGGGCAAGCCATTTCCTGGAAACGTATCTGGCGGTGTCCTTCTATGTGAAGCTGCCGTTCGGACTGGCCCTGTCGCCGGGATCCGCGGTGCTGTTCTCCGGCAAGCTGGCGCTCCTGCTGCTGGTCTACATCCGCGAGGACGCCTCCATGGCCCGCCAGCCCCTCTATGGAATGCTGCTGGGCAATTTCATCGTCGTCCTGCTGGTGGCGCTGCTCACCATGGACCACGTGCGCCTGCCCTTGCCGCGGACCCTGGACGTGCTCTTCATGGGCAAGTTCGTGGTGCTGATGGTGTGGGGCAGCCTGCTGCTGTTCCTGGAATGCCTGCTGATGTTCGCTTTGTATGAGCGTCTGGCCCGCCGCATGTCCTGCGGCATCTGGCTTTCCATGTTCGTGACGCTGCTGCTGGCGCTGACCATCGACCAGATCGGCTATTTCACCGCGCTTCATTTGACCTTCGGCATCCCGCTCGTCGCGGGCTTGGGCGGCTGGATGGGCAAGATGCTGGCAGCCGCGATCTATGGCGGGGTGCTGATCTGGTATCTCAGTCGCGTGGAAGCGCTGCCACAAGCGCGGGGCCGCAGCCTCCGCGAGGTGTGGAACGGCCTGCGGCCGCGCCGCACGCCCGGTGCCGGCGCCGCCCCCGGGCGCTACGACCGGCTAACCGGGGCGCTTCATGCCGGGCAGTTCGAGCCAGTCTGCGCGCATCTGCTGTCCATCACCGCCCTGACGGGCCGGCCCATGAGCCTGCTGCTGATGCGGGTGGACGGGCCCGAGCCATCGCCGGAGCAGCAGCGGATCTGCGATCAGATCATGCGGCGCATCGGCGAGGCCATCGGGGAGGGCGTGCGCGCGGGGGATTATGTGGTGCGCGTCCACGACGACACCTTCGCGGTGCTGACCCCTGGCGCGGCGCATCAGGCCGGCATGCAGGTGGCCTCCATGCTGCGGGCACGGGTGGAAGCCCTCGGCGAGGGCGAAGGGCCGCTGCATACGCTGTGCATCGGCGTGGCGACCACGCCCCAGGATGCGGAGACCGTGAGCGATCTGGTGCAGGTCGCGGAGCAGCGCCTGGGCCAAGCGCGCGCCGCCGGCGCGAACCGGGTGGTGGGCATGTTCGCGGGGTGATGCGGCCGGCGGGAAGGTAAAACCCTCTTTCGCCCGCCATCGCCCATGATCGCG
>JASBUY010000328.1 GCA_030147645.1 Aquabacter sp.
CATGGGTTCCGTCCCACCAGCGATCGCCGAACACCGCCATGCGCCAATGGAGCGTGGCAAGGCGCGCCTCCATCAGCAGTTCGCGCGCCCCCGGCGCCTGGACGCGCCCGCCCACCAGCAGTTCCGCGCGCGGCTTGGGCAGGCCGGCATCCAGCAGCGTCCCCTTGGGCAGGGCCGCGGCCGCCATGGGCCAGAGCACCTGCTCGCTCTCCAACCGCGCGGGCGCGGCAAGATCGAAACTCGCCAGAACGGTGATGAGCAGACGCGGCCCGCCCGGCCGGCGCTCCACCCGGTGGAGCAGGCTCAAGGTGCGCGGCTTGATGACGAGCGGCATGGAAGGGGCGCGGATGTCGGTGACCAGATAATAGTCGACCACCTATCCGCTTTTCATGACGGTATGAATTTAGGCGCGGGAAGCGCCGCGGTCAGGCTCGGATGCAGCAAGCATCCCGGCGCCTCTTAAACCAGAGAGGATGAGTGAAGTGTCTGATTTGAATGGTGCTGCGAGAGAGGATTGAACTCTCGACCTCTCCCTTACCAAGGGAGTGCTCTACCACTGAGCTACCGCAGCGTCCGGGGCGCGCCTGTGCCGGTGAGGACATGCGCGGGGCCGGTGCGTGGGCGAAAGCCGTGGGCAGGGCCGGGCGCGTCAGGAGCGCGAACGGCGGGAGACCCCGCCGCGAGTGCGCCGTCTCTGCCATAAGCCGGCGGAGGGTGCAAGCCTTCCGCGCGGGCGCTGGGGAAAAACTGCTCGCTTCTCCACCACCGGCTGGCGCGCGCGCCGCGCTTGCCTCCCGGCCTGCCGCTTTAAGGGGCTCAGCCTGTTGCAATGCGCTCTTTTTTTACGCCTGCACACCGCTTGAGCGGCGCAGCGGAGGGGGCTAGCCTTCATGCCAAGAACAACGAGGGGTGAGCGGGGCTTCATGACCAAAGTCCGGACGCAGACCATCGGCGCCGTGCGGCGCACCTTCGCGCCCTGGAACGATCCAACGGCGACACCGCTCATCCGGTTCGAGAATGTGGTCAAAAGGTTCGGCGCCTTCACCGCCGTCGATCATATCTCCCTGGACATTTACGAGCGTGAATTCTTCGCGCTGCTCGGTCCCTCCGGCTGCGGCAAGACCACGCTCATGCGCATGCTGGCCGGCTTCGAGGAGCCGACCGATGGGCGCATCACACTTGCCGGGCAGGACCTGACTGGCGTGCCGCCCTATGAGCGGCCGGTGAACATGATGTTCCAGTCCTATGCGCTCTTTCCCCATATGAGCGTCGCGGACAATATCGCCTTCGGCCCGCGCCAGGCCGGCATGGCCAAGGGGGAGGTCGCCGCCCGCGTCGAGGAGATGCTGGCGCTGGTCAAGCTCCAGGCCTTCGCCAAGCGCAAGCCGCATCAATTGTCGGGCGGCCAGCGCCAGCGGGTGGCGCTGGCCCGCGCGGTGGCCAATCGGCCCAAGGTGCTGCTGCTGGACGAACCTTTGGGCGCGCTCGACAAGAAGCTGCGCGAGGAAACCCAGTTCGAGCTGATGGATCTTCAGCAGAGCCTCGGCATGACCTTCCTGATCGTCACCCACGACCAGGAAGAGGCCATGACGGTGGCCGACCGCATCGCGGTGATGAATAACGGCGTGCTGGTGCAGGTGGACCCGCCCGCCGCCATCTATGAGCAGCCGGCCACCAAATATGTGGCGGACTTCATCGGCGACGTGAACATCATCCCCTGCAAGGTGGAAGGCTGCTTCGGCACTGATCTGCGCCTTGTCACGCCGCTCACACCCCATCCGCTCCAGGTGACCCATGCGGGAGAGCAGAAGGTGGGCGACGAGGTGGTGCTTGCCATCCGCCCGGAAAAGCTGCGCATCTCGCTCGACGCGCCGGACGCCGCCGCCGGCAATTGCTTCACGGGCACCATTTGGGACATCGGCTATCTGGGCGATCTGTCCGTCTATCATGTGGAATTGCCCTGCGGCACGCGCATCAAGGTATCCCAGCCCAATCTCTCGCGCGTGGTGGAACGCCCCATCACCTGGGAGGACAAGGTCTATGTCACCTTCACGCCGCATGCCGGCGTGGTCCTGAGCCAATAGGGGAGGGCGCGCCATGGCCCTTCCGGGATCGAGAGGAATCGGCCGGCGGCTCGTGATCGCCGTTCCCTTCCTGTGGCTGCTTCTGCTGTTCCTCGTGCCGTTCGTGATCGTGCTGAAGATCAGCCTGTCGCAGGACGTGATCGCCCAGCCGCCTTATACGCCGCTGCTGGATCTCTCGCAGGGCTGGGCGGGCCTCAAGGCCTTCGTCTCCCAGCTCAATTTCGACAATTACGGCTACGTGCTGGACTTCAACAACGAGTTCATCAACGCCTACGGCTCCAGCCTCATCATCGCCGGCATCTCCACCCTCCTGCTGCTGCTGGTGGGCTATCCCATCGCCTATGCCATGGCGCGGGCGCCGAAATCCATCCAGCCGACGCTGGTGATGATGGTGATCCTGCCCTTCTGGACCTCGTTCCTGATCCGCGTCTATGCCTGGATCGGCATCCTCTCCCAGGACGGTCTGCTCAATCAGGCGCTGACCGCGCTCGGCCTCATCGACACGCCGCTGGAAATCCTCAACACCGACCTCGCGGTCTATATCGGCATCGTCTATTCCTATCTGCCCTTCATGGTGCTGCCGCTTTATTCCGCGCTGGAAAAGCTGGACGGCACGCTGCTGGAGGCGGCCGAGGATCTCGGCTGCCCGCCCATCAAGGCCTTCTGGCTGGTCACCTTCCCGCTTTCCTTGCCGGGGGTGGCGGCGGGCGCGCTGCTCTGCTTCATCCCGGCGGTGGGCGAGTTCGTCATTCCCGATCTGCTCGGCGGCTCCGACACGCTGATGATCGGCAAGTCGCTCTGGACCGAATTCACCGTCAACCGGTCCTGGACCGCATCCTCAGCGGTGGCGGTGCTGCTGCTCATCGTGCTGGTGGTGCCCATCGTCATCTACCAGAACATCCAGGCACGCCAATTGGAGGCCGGAAAATGAATCGCGGCCCCACCTGGTTCAACGTCACCTCGCTGGTCCTGGGATTTGCCTTCCTCTACATCCCGATCCTGCTGCTCATCATCTATTCCTTCAACGGCTCGCGCCTCGTCACCATCTGGGGCGGCTTCTCGACGGAATGGTATGTGGCGCTGGTCAATGACGACCAACTGCTGGATGCGGTGTGGGTGACGCTGCGCGTCGCGGCGCTCTCCTCGGCGGTGGCGACGGTGCTCGGCACCATGGCGGCGCTGGCCCTCACCCGCTATGGGCGCTTCACGGGCCGCTCGCTGTTCTCGGGCATGACCTATGCGCCCCTCGTCATGCCGGAAGTCATCACCGGCCTCTCGCTGCTGCTGCTGTTCGTGGCCATCGGCTTCGAGCGCGGCTATTGGACCATCGTGCTCGCCCACACCACCTTCACCATGTGCTTCGTGGCGGTGGTGGTGCAGTCGCGCCTCGTCACCTTCGACCGCTCGCTGGAAGAGGCCGCGCTCGATCTCGGCTGCTCGCCGGCCAAGACCTTCTTCATCATCACCCTCCCGCTCATCCTGCCGGCCGTGGTGTCGGGCTTCATGCTGGCCTTCACCCTCTCCATGGACGACCTCGTCATCGCCTCCTTCACCACTGGGCCCGGGGCGACCACGCTGCCCATGCGCATCTATTCCCAGGTCCGCATGGGTGTGACGCCTGAGATCAACGCCATCTGCACGGTGATGATCGGCTTCATCGCCATCATCGTCCTGATCGCCTCCATCGCCACGAAACACCAGGAAACGGTGCGCCGGCGCGAAGAGCAGGCGGCGGCGCGGTGAGGGGGGAATCTTAGAATCGCGTTGGCCGCTAATTCGTCGCGTTGCCAATCTGTCAACAAAAATGCACTCTAAACTCCAAACTATAAGAAGGACGCGAAACTGCGTCGGAAGGAGAGAGTCATGAGCCAAGCTATCCGCGTCGTTGTCTTTAAGGATGGCGATCTGTTTGTCGCGCAGGCGCTTGAGGTCGACGTTGCCGCGCAGGGTAAGACTGCGGAGGAAGCGAGTGCGCGGCTGAACTGTGTGCTCCGGACCGAAGCGCGCGAGATGGCAGACGAAGGACGTAGTCTTTTTGACATCGGACCAGCGCCGGCTCCGTTCCACGCCCTCTATAACAATAGCACTGTGTCCCGAGAGGTCATGCAAGCGGCCTGAAGGCATGACCACTTTGGGGGAGTACATGTATTGGCTGCGTTCCATTGGCGGCGATTGTCGCCATGGGATCGCTGCGGGGGATGATGGCATGGAGCCGGTCATCAAGCTGATCTCACCCGATCGTTTGCGTCATGTGATCCATGCTGGAAACGACCAATCTGAACGCCTGTCGGTCTACATCATCGATAATTTTGATCGCCGGTTACAGGTTGCTTCCCCGTTCAAATCGGTTCCGCGCGGTTAGATCAGCGCAGCCCGAGGGGCGCGTTTGAGAGAACTTCCGAACGTCGGCGCCATTGCGGCGTGCGATGTATTCTGCATCGGGCGAGCTGCCGCCAAATGCAGCGGAAGGGTGCGCGTTAGTTGTCGATCTCTCCCGACACCTCCCATCCGCCCATGCCACCGACCTGCGGCACATCCCGCCCCCCAGGGCTCGCCAATCCCGAAACGTACGTTTACAGTCCGCCCCGTTTTCAGCGTTGCGGACTCACAATCGTTATCATGAAGTATCGGTCAGATATCAGCGGCCTGCGCGCGCTCGCGGTCGTGCCGGTCATCGTTTTCCATCTGAACGAGCAATGGCTTCCCGGCGGGTTTGTCGGTGTCGACATCTTCTTTGTGATTTCCGGTTACCTCATTACCTCTATCCTCGCCAAGGATCTGCGCGAGGGCCGCTTCAGCCTGCTGCGCTTTTATGATCGGCGGGTGCGGCGCATCGTGCCGGCCTTTGCTGCCGTGGCGCTCACCCTCGCTTTGGTGGGGGCCTTCATCTTGCCGCCCGTGCTGCTGGATGCCTATGGCGCCTCGCTGCGCGCGGCCTCGGTGTTCTTCGCCAACCGCTATTTCCTCTCGGTCACCCATTATTTCGGCGCGGCGCCGGACGAATTGTTCCTGCTCCACACCTGGTCGCTCTCGGTGGAGGAGCAATTCTATCTCGGCTGGCCCTTGCTGCTCGCCGTGCTGTTCCACCCGAAACTCCGGCGCTTCCTGCCCTATGTCCTCGCCCTGCTGATCGCGGTTTCGCTGGTGGTGGCGACCCGCAATGCGGTGCTGCGGCCCATTGCCGGTTTCTACAATTCCAACGGCCGCTTCTGGGAATTGCTGCTGGGCGCGGGCCTTGCGCTCGGCTATGTGCCGCGCCTGAAAACGCCGCGCGCCGCCGAGGCGGTGGCGGGCCTCGGGCTCGCCTTGATCCTCGTGTCGCTGATCGCCTTCGATCCGCACGAGATCCTGTTTCCCGGCGTCACCGCTTTGGTGCCGAACTTGGGCGCGGCCTTCATCCTGTGGGCCGGGGAGGAGGGGCGCGCGACCCTGGTGGGCCGGCTCTTATCTTTCGCGCCGGTCGCGGGCATCGGCCTCATCTCCTATTCGCTCTATCTCTGGCATTGGCCGGTGATCGCGCTGCACCGCTACCTCACCTTCCGCGCGCCGGGGCCGTGGGAAAGCGTGCTGCTGTTCGCGGTCATGGTGGCCATCTCCGCCTTCTCCTGGCGCTTCATCGAAAACCCGTTCCGCCGCTCCGGGCCCTCCACGACGCGCAGCGAATGGCGCAGCGTCGGCGTCGGGGTGGGCGTGCTGGCGGGGCTGGTGGCGCTCGGCACCCTCTTCACCGCGACCGACGGCCTGCCGGGCCGTGCCGGCGCGGACTTTCTGAAGACCGAGTCCATCGTCAACACCTTCTGGAAGGGCCGCGAGGCCTGCCTCGTGGGGCGCACCGACAATCGCGATCAGGATTGCCGCTTCGGCGCTCCCGATCCGGCCGCGCCGCTGTTCGTTCTGTGGGGCGATTCCCAAGGCGACCAGCACGGCCCGGCGCTGGACGCGGTGGCGCAGAAGATGGGAATGGGCTTCCTTCAGCTCACCCGCGCCGGCTGTGCGCCCCAGGCGCCCGACCCGGACCCGAGCGCCTTCCAGAGCCGTGCGGTCCAGGATTGCAACGCGTCGCGCGCCGAAGCGCTGAAGCGCATCGTGGACGATCCGAGCGTCGCCTTCGCTGTCATCGCCGGGCGCTGGACCAACGAGGCCTCGCTGGATGTGGCCATGCAGCGCCTCGCCAGCGCGGTCGATGCCATCACCGCCGCCGGCAAGCCGGTTCTGCTGGTGGCGCCGCCGGGAACCTTCACCACGGGCGGGGGCCGCTGCCTGGTGCGCCGGGCCTTCATGGGCGCGGACGACGCCGTGTGCGGCCTGCCCCGCGCCGCTTCCGACGCGGAAGGCGGGCCGACCGAGCGCGCGCTCGCGGCGCTCGCCAAGGACCGGCCCAACGTTTCCCTCTTCCTGCCCCGCCCGCTCTTCTGCGACGCGGAGCGTTGCCACCCCCGCGCCGGGAAGGTGCCGCTCTATTATGACGGCGGGCACCTCAATGTGGAGGGCTCGCTCTTCCTCTCATCGGCCTGGGAGAAGGTGCTCGCCCCGCTGCGCGCGGCAATCGGGCGGTGAGGCGGGAACACCGGGCGGTGTATCCGGGGTTCAAGCGGGAATAAGGCGTCAAAAACGTGGGCTAACGCGATCTGCGCGCGCCTGTTTCAGCGCCCTTCGCGCACCCAGCTCAAGGTGAGCAGCCCGAGCAGGAGCAGCAGGCCGGAGAGGCCCGCAAACAGCGGGAACAGGCCGATCCCCGTCACCACGCTCACATCCCGCGTGCGCAGCCCCATCCAGTCCGGCCCGGCCAGCCGGTCGCCGGACGAGACCGGCACGACCCGCGGCACCGCGCCGGCCAGATCGGCCAGCCGCCAGAGCCCGCCGCCGGTCGCCCCGACCACGGGCGCGAGCACGTCCTTGGTGCTGGTGACCTCGGCGAACTCCTTGGGATTCAAGGGGCCGATATTCACCAGCGCGTTGAGGTTGCCGTTCGTCGCGCGCCACAGGCCAAGCTGGTCGGCGGGCGTGGTGGCGCGCCAGAGGCCCGGCTCCGCCTGGGTCAAAGTGAGGGTACGCTCGGCCCCCACCGGGGGCGTGATGCGGGCCGGCGGACC
>JASBUY010000332.1 GCA_030147645.1 Aquabacter sp.
TGCCCATGCTGGTGAGGTTGGCCAGAACGTCCAGCGGCACCAGGGCCGCGAGTACGGCGATGAAGACCGCGACGATATAGGTGTTGGTCACCGGCGTCATGGTTTGCGGATCGACCTTCTGGAACATCTTGGGCAGCAGGCCGTCGCGGCTCATGGCGAACAGGATGCGGGTCTGGCCGTACATGACAACCAGCGTCACCGAGAAGATGGAGATGATGGCGCCGATGCACAGCAGGATGGAGGGCCAAGTGTGGCCGGTGATGTTCTGCAGGATCACGGCGAGGCCCGCGTCCTGGCCGGCGAACTCGGTCCATTTCTGCGCGCCGACCGCCGAGAAGGCCACCAGCACATAGGCGGCAGTCACCAGCAGCAGGGACAGGATGATGCCCGCCGGCAGAGTTTTGCGGGGGTTCTTCACCTCCTCACCGGCGGTCGAGACCGCGTCGATGCCGATATAAGAGAAGAAGATGGTGCCCGCCGCCGTGCCGACGCCGAGCCAGCCCTTGGGGGTGAAAGGCTCCAGATTTTCCGCATTGAACGCCGTGAAGGCGATGACCACGAACATCACCAGCACGCCCAGCTTCACCACCACGAGGATGGCGTTGATGGTGGTGGATTCGCGCGCGCCCTTGATGAGCAGCCCTGCGCACATGGCCACCAGAACGATGGCCGGGAGATTCACATAGCCTCCGGCGCCGGGCGGCTGGCTGATGGCGTCCGGCATCTGCCAGCCCGACACGTCGGCCAGAAGCTGGTTGAGATACTGGCCCCAGCCGACCGCGATGGCCGAGGCGGAGACCGCATATTCCAGCAGGAGGCAGGAGCCCACGATATAGGCGACCAATTCGCCCATGGTGGCGTAGGCATAGGAATAGGATGAGCCGGAGACCGGAATGGTCGAGGCGATCTCGGCATAGCACAGGGCGGTCAGGGCCGCCGTAATGCCGGCGATGATGAAGGAGACGATGACGGCGGGCCCCGCCTCCGGCACTGCGGCGGTGAGGGCCACGAAAATACCGGTGCCGATGGTGGCGCCGACCCCGAGCATGGTCAGCTGGAACAAGCCGATAGATCGCGACAGATGCCCCTTGCCGCCGCCATGCTCGTCCACCATGGCACTGACCGGCTTACAGCGCATCAACGCGCGCGCAAAAGAATTCGAACTCATGGGAAGCCCCGTCCTTCCGATTGAAAAACCGACCGCCTGAAACTGTTTCGGACCGCGGCCCCGCCCTCCCTCGCCGGCCGAGGCCGGACCGTCTCACCAGCAATCACCGTGCCACAAAAAAGTCGCGATGCGACGTCGGCCTGATCATTCGGTTAAGAGCAGGCCCTTGCGCTCAGCCAGCGGCACCGCGCCGGCGACTTTTCCGATCACTTTCCCGACCCATGCATATTTCTGGCTGTGACGGGCGAACAGCAGCCCGTCCGTGGTTGCCGGCACCGGCGTCACGGCACCGAGGGGATCGATAATGTCCGCAATCACGTCGCCTGCGCGCAGCCGATCCCCAAGACGCGCGCGATAGGAGATGAGGCCTTCGGCGGGCGCGCGAACCTGCTGCATGGCGTCGAGCGGTGTCGCCTCGCACAAAAGGCGCGGCATCTGGCCAGGTTCTCCGGCCACAAGGCCGCGCCGCTGAAGAAGGCGCAAGAGCGCGGCGGCATCGGTGCGGGCAACGGCGTCGTCCACATCGTCATTTGAGCGCAGTTCTACCGTGGCGGACAGACAGGCGGGTGGAATGGGGAGGTCGGGAAAGCGTTTCGCCAACTGCCACCATGGCCCTCCGCAGGCTTCATCGAAGGGGTGACCGCCCGAGACTTCCGCCGTGAGCACCGCCCGCGCATCGAGTTCAGCGGCGAGGTCCGCCGCGTCCGGCCAGAGCGGCGTGCCGACATAAAGGTGGAGAAGCGCTTCGTTGTCGGCGTGCAGGTCCAGCACGAGATCGGCGTCGTAGGCTAGTTCCATCAAGGTCTTACGCAAGGTCTCCAGAGGACATGAGGGCATGATCTGCTCAAGGGCCGAACCCATAGCGGCCCGGATGACGGCCACATTGGCCTGCGGGTCGGCGCCCAGTTGCCCGGCCACCGCATTGGCGACGCCGTCGGCGAGATCGGGATAGTCGCGATTGAAATTGCGCCCGCTCGTCACATCGAATCGGCCCTGGAGAAAGCCGTATTCCTGCTGGGCGATGCCGATGGGATTGGCCTGTGGCACCAGCACCACCTCGCCCAACATCTCGCCCCGCGCCACAGCCTCAGACAATTCTGCGGCAAGGTGGCGCAGAACCAGCATGCCCGGAAATTCATCGGCATGCAGGCCGGCCTGGAGATAGGCCTTGGGGCGGGCGCCGGGCGAACCGAAGCGCAAAACCGTGATCTCGCGGGGCGGCCCGCCTGCGGCGTCGGGGGGCAGGACCCGCACCTCACGCACCGCGCCCGGTGCCTCAAATTGCGCCATTTATTTTCCCCCACGCCCTTTTGCAGTGCAGCAAAAGACAGCCGACACAACGCTTTAGCCGGCTCTCCCCCCTGTCGTCATGACGACATATTGCTTGGGGCGCGCAATTGGGTCTAGGCTCAATTCGGCTCGGGATTTTTTTCGGGGGTTTGAGTATCCCGCCGCACGGATATGACCGCCGTCCAAGGCTCTCTCGCCTATGGTCGGCGCGTGTCCAAGGCCGGAGAGAGACAGAGTTTGTGCGTTGCAACATTCGCATGGGCCAGCTTTCCCGATCGATACTTTCCTTCTGAAAACGCTCCAGGTCCACGAACAGCCTTCAAGACGCGGGGACCGGCGCAGCCGGATCGCTTGGGGAAGACCAGATGGACATCATTTCGACCGCCGCCTATGTCGGCCCGAACGCCTATGCCAAGGTTCCGCTGATCCGGCTCACCATCGATCTTCGAAGCCGGTCCACCGCCACGGTGGCAAGCTACGGGCCTGAGCTGCTCGACACGCTGGTGAAGATCCTGCCCACGCTCGCGGCTGAGACGCGGGCGGACGGCTCGTCGTGGCTGGACTATGCGCGGACTTCCGATAAATGCGGCCTCGGTGAACTGATCGCCTATGTCGCCTTGAACCTCCAGCGGCTCGCCGGCGCCCCCACGCCGTTCGCCATGTCCATTCCCGTGCCGGACTCCGACGAGGTTGAGGTTCTCTACGGTTATGAATCCGATGAGATCGGCATCGAGGCGGGCGATCTCGCCTGCGACATCCTCATCGAGCTGATCGCGCCGCGCCGCGACGACGACGAGCCCTACGATCTTGAGGACGAACTGGACCGCTTCCTGCGCTTTGCCCAGAAGCGCTCGCTTGGCCCGTCCGCGCTGGCGCTGGTGAAGTCGGCGGAAGAGCGCGACATTCCCTGGGTGCGTCTCAACGACCAGAGCCTGATCCAGGTCGGCCAGGGCAAATTCCAGAAGCGCATCGAGGCCGCACTGACCTCCATGACCTCGCACATCGCCGTGGAGATCGCCTCCGACAAGGGCGTGTGCAACAAGATCCTCGCCGATCTCGGCTTGCCTGTGCCCCAGCAGCGCCAGGTCTATGACGCGGACGAGGCGGTCTCCGCCGCCCGTCGCATCGGCTATCCGGTGGTGATCAAGCCGCTGGACGGCAATCACGGGCGCGGCGTCACAGTCAACATCATGAGCGACGAGGAGGCCGAGAAGGCTTTCGCGGTCGCGGATGAGGAAGGGTCCGCAGTCATTGTCGAGAGCATGATCGTGGGCGATGACCACCGCCTCCTGGTGGTCAACGGCAAGCTGGTGGCCGCCGCCAAGCGCGTGCCCGGGCACGTCGTGGGCGACGGCACCCGCACCATCACCGAACTGATGGAGATCGTGAACCAGGACCCGCGCCGCGGCGTCGGCCACGACAATGTCCTCACCAAGCTGGAAATTGACGACCAGGCCCTGCGCCTGCTGGGCGAGAAGAACTACACGCCGGAAAGCGTCCCGCCGGCCGGCGAGGTGGTCTATCTGCGCAAGACCGCGAACATCTCCACCGGCGGCACCGCCGTCGACGTCACCGACGTCATCCACCCCGACAACAAGGCCATGGCCGAGCGCGCCATCCTCGCGGTGGGGCTCGATCTCGGTGCTGTGGACTTCCTCACGTCGGACATCACCCAGTCCTACCGCGACACGGGCGGCGCCATCTGCGAGATCAATGCGGGGCCGGGCCTGCGCATGCATATCGCGCCCTCCGAGGGCAAGCCGCGCGATGTGGGCGGGGCGGTGATGGACATGCTGTTCCCGCCGGGAACCCAGAGCCGCATCCCGGTCGCGGCCCTCACCGGCACCAACGGCAAGACCACCTGCTCGCGCATGCTCGCCCACATCCTCAAGATGGCGGGCCATGTGGTGGGCCAGACCTCCACGGACGCGGTCTATATCGACGGCAACGTGACCGTGAAGGGCGACATGACCGGACCGGTCTCCGCCAAGATGGTGCTGCGCGACCCGACCGTGGACATTGCGGTGCTGGAAACCGCGCGCGGCGGCATCGTGCGCTCCGGCCTCGGCTATATGTATTGCGATGTCGGCGCGGTGCTGAACGTCACCTCCGACCATCTCGGCCTCGGCGGCGTGGACACGGTGGATGAGCTGGCGCGGGTGAAGCGTGTGGTGGTCGAAGTCGCCCGCGACACGGCCGTGCTCAACGCCGACAACGAATACACGCTGAAGATGGCCTCCTACACCACGGCCAAGAACCTCTTCTACGTGACGCGCAATCCCCACCATGAATTGGTGCGCGAGCATATCCGGCTCGGCAAGCAGGCCATCGTGCTGGAGGAAGGCCTCAACGGCGACCAGATCGTCATCTATGACAATGGCACCCAGATCCCGCTGATCTGGAGCCATCTCATCCCCGCCACCATCGAGGGCAAGGCGCTCCACAATGTGGAGAACGCCATGTTCGCGGCGGCCATGGCCTATGCGCTCGGCAAGAGCCTGGACCAGATCCGCAACGGCCTGCGCACCTTCGACAACACCTTTTTCCAGTCCCCCGGCCGCATGAATGTGTTCGACGAGCACGGCTTCCGGGTGATCCTGGACTATGGGCACAACGAAGCGGCGGTGGGCGCCATGGTGGACCTGGTGGAGCGGTTGAAGCCGCGCGGCCAGAAGATCGTCTGCGTGACCTGCCCGGGCGACCGGCGCAACGAGGACATCACCGCCATCGCCCAGAAGGTCGCCGGCAAGTTCGACACCTATATCTGCCACCGCGACAACAATCTGCGCGGACGTGGCCCGACCGAGATTCCGGACCTGATGCGCGCGGCGCTGATGTCGTTCGGCGTGCCGGACGCGCAGATCAAGATCATCCCCGAGGAAATGGAGGCGCTGGATGCCGCGCTTGCCATGGCGCGACGCGACGACCTGGTCCTCATTTTCTGCGAGGCGATCACCGCCTGCTGGAAGAAAATCATCTATTTCAAGCCGGAGGGCGGCGGCCTCGCGGCGGAGGCGGCGACGCCTCGCCAGGTGCAGATTTCCTTCGACGTGCCAGAAGGCTTTAAGATCGTGACCAACGACCGCGGCGTGATGATCGCGCCGGTCGAGTAAGCGGACCCTTCATGTCCTTCTACGACTGGTTCTCGCTGCGCGACGAGCCTTCGCGACGGCTCGCCGTGATCGGGGGCCGGCTGGAGGACGGGAATGCGGAGATCTATGGCGAGATGCACCGTCTCGCCCGGGGCCGCATCCTTGTCTTTCCCACCGCCTCGGGCGAGCCGGAGGAAGTGGGGCTGGAAACCGTCCAGGTGTTCCAGTCCTACGGCTTCGAGGCTGAACTGTCCCCCGTCTTCGGGCCGGGGGCGGCCGCGGCCGCGTGCGATCCCGCCAACGCCGCGCAGGTCACCCGGCTCGGCAGCGTCTATTTCACGGGCGGCAACCAGTCGACCATCGTGAACACGCTCGCGCCGGAGGGCGTGGAAACGCCGGTGCTCGCCGCCATCCGCGCGGCCAATGCCGCCGGCGGCCTCGTGGCCGGCTCCAGCGCCGGCGCGGCCATGATGTCCAAGGTCATGATCGTCGGCGGCAC
>JASBUY010000334.1 GCA_030147645.1 Aquabacter sp.
CGCCCATGCCGGCGGCGATGTCGGCGAGGCCGCGCATCTGGTCCGCCGTCATGCGCCCCGTGGGCAGGCCGACGCCGATCCAGTTGAGACCCGCCTGCCTCTGGGGGTGGACGCCGAGATGGGCGAGGCGGTCGGGCTCGGGGCGGGGCAGCACCGCCTGCGGGGGACAACGCTGGAGGGAAGACCCGAGAACTTCCTCGACGCAGGCCAGGAATTTCTCGAAGCCCCAGGCGTCTAACACGTACTTAAGGCGCGCTTTCTTGCGGTCCGTGCGGTCGCCGGAGGCGATGAACACCCGCACGATCGCCGCCGCCACCCGGCAGGCCTCCGAAGGCCTGAGCACCACCCCGGTATCGCGGGCGAAGTCCTTGTGGCCGGTGATGCCGCCGAGGGCGAGGCGGAACCAGACGCCCGGCGCGAGGCCGAAACCCTCTTTGATTTCAACAGCCTGGAAGCCGATATCGTTGGTGTCCTCCAATGCGCCGATGCGCCCCGCGCCGTCGAAGGCCACGTTGAACTTGCGCGGCAGGCCGTACATATCGCGGTTATTGAGGATGTAATGGTGCCATTCGCGGGCATAAGGGCGCGTATCGAGCAATTCCTGCGGATCGATGCCGGCGGTGGGGGTGCCGGTGACGTTGCGGATATTGTCGGCGCCCGAGCCTTTCGCGGTCAAACCGAGATCAACCAGCTTTTCCAGCAGAATTACCCCGTCGGTGGCGGGAATATCGCGGATCTGGAGATTGGCGCGGGTGGTGATGTCGCAATAGCCACCGCCATGGCGCTCCGCGATCTCCGCGAGCCCGCGAACCTGCCAATGGGTGAGGATGCCGTTCGGCATGCGCATCCGGCACATGAAGCTGTCCTGCGCCGGGGCGACATAGAACAGGCCGTGATACTTCCACCGCAGAATGTCCGGACCCTTGGGGAAAACCCCTTGGTGCGCATGGGTTTTCATGCGGTCATAGCTGTCGAGGCCCAGCTCTTCGCGCTTGGCCTTCTCCTCCGGCGTGAGCTTGCCGCCGGCCGCCTCGGTGCGGGCCATGGCCTTGTGGCTGGCCGCCTCCGGGCCGGTCGGCTCGGGTGCCGCCGCCCCAGGCGCGAGGCCGCGTCCCTGCACCGCCTGGGCGCCGGACATGAAGCCTTCCAGGTACCGCTTCTGCTCCGCTGAAAAATCGCCGCTCATTGTCTGTCTCTCAAGCCGCCTGCGCCAGCGACCGCCCGAAGGCGAGGTCGGCGCGCAGGGCGGCGATGGGGGTGCGGTTCGTGATGAGGTCGAGATAGAAGGGGCCGTCGGACGTATCGCCAAACAGCACAGCGCCGGCGAGGCGCCCGTCCTTGACGATCAGTCGCCGATAGAGGCCAAGCCCCTGATCAAAAAGAACGATCTCCTCTCCGCCCGGCGTGATGTCGCCAGCCGAGAAGACGAAGACGCCGGACACTTTGAGATGGGTGGAGACCGTGCTGCCCTCATAGCGCGCCGCGCGTCCGGCAAGGCGCCGGGCCAGCACGCGCGCCTGCTCATAGGCGGGGGCCACCACGCCGTAACAGATGCCGCGATGCTCGGCGCACTCGCCGATGGCGAAGATGTCGGGGTCGCTGGTGGCGAGCCCATCATCGACCTGAACGCCGCGCCCGCAGGCGAGGCCCGCCGCCCGGGCAAGGCCCGCATTGGGCTTCACGCCACACGCCATGACGATGATGTCGGCGTGCAGAACCCGCCCGTCGGCGAGCCGCAGGCCTTGCGCCCGCGTGTCGCCCTCTATGGCCGCGCTCTCGGCGTTCAATTCCACCCGGACGCCTTGCGCTTCCACGGCTTTTCGCAGCAGCGCGGCCGCGGCAGGGTCGAGCTGGCGTTCCATGAGGCGGTCCATGAGATGGACGAGGGTGGTGGCCGCCCCCGCGCGGGCCAGGCCGCTCGCCGCCTCAAGGCCCAGCAGGCCGCCGCCGATCACCACCGCCTTCAGTCCGGGCTTTGCCGCCGCCATCAGGGTTTGCACGTCGGCGAGATCGCGGAAGGTCACGACGCCCGGCAGACCGGCGCCGGGCAAAGGCAGCCGGATGGGCTCGGAGCCGGTCGCGAGAACCAGCTTGGAGAAGGGCAGGCGCCGTCCGTCCGCCAGCGAAACAGTGCGCGCCGCGCGGTCGATGGCGAGGGCCGGGGTGCCGCAGATCAGCGTTGCCCCGATGTCGCGCCACCAGGTGGCGGGGCGCAACTGGGTGGCTGCGACCTCCACCTTGCCGGCGAGCACATCCGACAGCAGCACGCGGTTATAGGCCAGATGCGGCTCCGCCCCGAGCACGGCGAGCGCATGGCGCCCGAGCGCCACGCCCGCGAGTTCTTCGCAGAACTTGGCGGCGGCCATGCCATTGCCTATGACGAGGAGCGGCTCCGACACCGGCCTACTCCGCCGCGACCGGCGCCGCGTCTGCGGCGGCGGCGATCATGACGCCCGAAAGCAAGCCATAGGCTTCCGCCCAAGCGGCTTTCACGTCGGGAGTGAAGTCTGGCCCGAGGCCCTGCTCCAGTGTCCAGAGCAGCGCCGCGCCCACGGGCGCGTAATGCGCTTCCTGCACCCCATACGCCACATGGCGCCGCGCCAGTGCCTGTGCCGCCGGCACCACGGCGTCGAGGTTGGACAGGCCCTTCACCACCACGGCGAGGGTGGACATGAGCTTGCGGCCCTGCTCGCCCATGTCGCCCTTGAACATGGGCTTCACCTGCGGCGCGATCTCGAAGAGGCGGCCATAAAAGAGGGCCGCCGCCGTGTCGGAAATAGGCGCCACCTTGGCGAAGGAGGCTTGGATCAGGTCCACCTGGGAGGGAAGCATGGTCGGTTCCTCGTCGTGAGCGATGGGATCACGCGGCTTCCACGAAGCGATGGCGCTCGTGGAGGAACTTCAGCACGGCCTCGCGGGCCTTGAGGTAGATGGGGTTTGTCACCAGTTCGAGCCGCTTGCGGGGGCGCGCGAGATTGACGGTCAGCACCTCGCCGATGCGGGCGGAGGGGCCGTTGGTCATCATCACGATGCGGTCCG
>JASBUY010000099.1 GCA_030147645.1 Aquabacter sp.
AGGCGCAGCACCTTCGTGAGGTTCCGCAGCGCCCCCGGCTTCGCGGCGATCTGCTTCAGCAGTTGCGCCATGTCGCTTTCCGCCGGGATGTTCCAGGCGGCGATGAGGCGGCAGATGTCCTGCGCCCGTGCTTTCGGCTGCACCAGCCGCTTGCCCACCCGGCTATGCAGCTGCGCAAACTGGGCATTACGGGCGTCGCCCCCCTGCAGGCGGGCGAACACCGTTTCATTGCCCGCCACGGCGATGCCGCAACCAGCGAGATCGTGCAGGGTGCGGAGTTGGTCGAGCGCCTTGCTCTCAAGGTGCTGCGCTTCGTCGATCACCAACAGGGCCGTGGTGTTGCGGAGGCGCGCGACGATGGCACGTGAGAGCTTGTTGGATGAGCGCTCGATGACGCCCATGCTCTCGGCGATGGCGGCGAGCATGTTGATGGGCGAGGAGACGCAGGGCTCGGCGGTCACCACATGGACGTTGGGCGAACGCCGCTGATATTCGGTGATGCCCGTCGTCTTTCCGATGCCCGGTCCGCCGACGATGACCGCGAAGTCCGGGGCGGCCTGGGCGAAAGCCAGCGTCTCCAAGATGGCGGTTGACGTGGGCGTGGCGATGTAGCTCGGCGCGGTCGGGAGCACCGCGAGCGTCTCTTTCCGCTGGCGGCGGCTCTCCAGATAGCGCGCGACCTTGAGACCGATCGCGGCGTTATCCCCCTGGTATTTGCCCGTCAGCCACGGTGTGAAGGTGCCGTACTTGATGTCCGCTTCGGTGGCGATCTGGCTGAGGCTGACGCCTTCCTCGGTGTTGATGATGCGGATCTCGGCGCGCAGTTGCTCCAAGGTCTCCATCGAAAGCGGTGTATCAGCGGGTGCGTTCATGATATGGTCCTGCTTCTTGACGTGACTATCCAGACGGCGCCGACGGTTAGAGGTCGGCGCCGTTTTCCTTTCGGGAGGCCACCAGCCGCGCGACGGCCCGCCCGAAATTCCCTTCCATTTCCTCTTGCTCTGCTTCCTGCTCGGCAGGTGTTGGCACCGGCTTCAACGCCATGTTGCCCCACACGGCGGGCCGCACCACCTTGGGCTCCGGCGGCTCCTCGGCGGCCGGCGGTGCGGGCATGAGCGCCACCAGTTCGTCCAGGGTGTAGCGGGTCTGAGACGCCTCTTTCTGCGCCTTCAGCCACGTCTTGCGGGCGCGGTTCGCGGCCCGGCCTTCTTCGCGGCTGCGGAAGCCCACGTCTTCGATGCAGGGGGCGTGGCCGACATAGGAATTGTCGAGGCGGTAGACGTGCAGTCCGGCGTGCAGGTCGTCAGGATCAAAACGCACGATCACCTTCGTGCCCAGCAGCTCGAGCAACCGGTCATCCCAATAGCGGTTGCCCTCGAAATGCAGGCTCCCGTCCTGCTGGCGCACGGTGACGCCCTCCGCCGACAGCAGCCACAGGCGCTTATGCTCCTCCCGCACGGTGCGGATGATGCTGGACTGGAAGCTGGCGGTGAACGCAACGTCAAAGGAGAGCTTTCCGCCGCACACCTTGCTGCGGCGCCCCGGCCGCGCATTGTGCTCGGCGATGCGCTCGGCGATGACCGTCTCGAAAAGGTCGAGCGGCACGGCCTTTGAGCCGTAATTCTCCGGCTTCGCGTCGATCGTGTTGCCGGTGTATGCGCCCGCAAAGCGGATGTCCTTCGCGATTTCCTGGGCGAAGTCCCGGAACCCGCGTTCGATCGGCTTGGACTGACCGGAATAGGGCTGCGTCCAATGGATCTGCACGCCCAGCGTCGTGAGCACGCCCTCGGGATCGCCCTCGCGGACCTTGAACCTGTATCGGTTCGGCGTCCCGCCGGTGAGCCACTTGCTCGCGAAGTTCCGGCCGTTATCCAGCACGCACCAGTCCGGCAGGCCATAGGCTTCCGCCATGTCGCCGAAGGCCAGAAGGACCGTGGCCGTGTTCTCGCTCCGCGCCGTGCGCCACGAGAGGATCTTGCCGCTGTAGAGATCCTGGAAGACGGCGGTGACCGGGCGGCCGATGGTCCCATCGGGCCAGCGAACGAAGACATCCCACTTGTGGCCGTCCGCATTCACCCCTTCGAGCGCATGCAGCATGGAGCGGTCCCGGCGCTGGGCGGGATAGAGGCGCTTGAGGGCCTCGATTCCCTCGCGCTTCAGCACGCGCTTGGTGACGGGCACCTTATGCATCCGGCGCAGCAGCGTCTTTTCGGACGGGATGGTCCAACCTTGCTCCTGCGCCATCTGCTGGAGGTGGCGGTAGCAGGTCGTGAAATTCGGCTGTTCTGGCCGCAGATAGAGCGCTTCCAGCGCCTCCCACGCCGGCTCTGAGCATTCCACCTCGGCGGTGCGCCCCGTGTGGCGGGGAGCGAGCGCCGGCAGCCAGTCTTCCCGCGCTGTGTTCGCCACGAGCCCGCGCCAGTTGTAGAGCGTGCGCAGGGAGACGCGGGCGTCCGCCGCCACCACCATCATGGCAAGGTCGCGATCCTCGCCGGCGCGCACCAGCGCTTCCACGGCCAGCAGCACGTCCAGCTTTTCCTTGGCCTGCGCCTTTTTGCGATCCGGCAGGCCCTCATACCAAGCCCACTGCTCGGTCCGCTGCAGGTCGGCCTTGGCGGCTTTCCGCTCCGGGGGCGCGACGGCCTTGTGGGAGCGCAAAGCGAGCGCCGCGCGGGCGCGCCGGGGCAGGCAGACATAGTGATATTCGAAGCCGCCCCCGCGCCCCTCCCGCCGCCGCCAGCGGCCGCGCGGATTGTGCGGAAACTCATGGTCCGAGTGGCGCCAGTCGCCCCGGTCGGCCATCAGCTGGATCGCGCGCGCGGTGTTCGGCATGTCAGGCAGTCCTGCGTCCGCCAGCTCGGCGGGTGTCCACCAATCTTTCATCTGCTCCCCCGTCCGCGTTCCCCACGCGGATCACCGCAAAAGTCCCGATTTCTTGAGCTGGCGCCGGTCGGCATCGATCTCCCGATCAAGCTCGGCCCGCGCCTCGATGCGCTCCGCCATGGCGATGGCGGGCAGGTAGCGGCGCTCGATCACCGCCCAGCCGAACCCCTCCGCCAGCAGTTCCAGCAGCCGGCGGTCGCCGGTCGCGTGGATGAGGCCGATGAACCGGACCACCGAAATGATGTGCTCGTGCTTCGCCTGGGAGGCGTAGGCATCCAGCATGTGCTTGGAGACCTGCTCATCCAGGTAGCGGCTCATGTCCCGCGCCACGGTCTCCCGGTCGCGCCCCTGGAGCGATTGAGAGATCGCCTTGCTGATGGTCACGGCAATGCTCGCGCCACGGACCATCCGGTCATCGAACGCGACCACCGGATTGCTGGGCTGGAAGTCCAGCAGCAGATCCAACTGGTCCATGTCTTGGCGGGCGGGGCGCTGACGCCGGCGGGGCGCCATTCACGCCTCCGCCAGTGAAGGTTTGCGGGTGGGCGGCCGGCATGTCAGGGCAGCCCGCCCACCCGCAATTGCCCTATACTCGGAGTTGCAACCAACCGAGGCAGGGGCAAGGGAAATGAAGAAAGATGAAGTCGGCACCGACGCAGCGGTCGTGTTCGCTGCGGTCAACGCGGTCGAAGCGGTGGTGTTGGAATTGATGCGCGGCCTCATGGCGAAAGGCTTGATGGACCGCACCGACATGGCAAAGGCGCTGCTCAGGGCGGAACTCATGGCGTCCGCCCTTGATCAATCCGAAGGGGATCAACCTCCTGGCCCACGCGAGCAGTATGTCCGGCTGATCCAGCAGGAAGCTGCGACAGCCCTTGGCATGAAGCCGGAGCTTCATATGCAAGGCCGTCGGCTTGCGGAATGGGCGCGATCGCAGAAGGGAGAGAACCCTGTTGCCGCAAAGATTCCGCTAGCTGAAGAGCCGCCATCTGCGCCCTGAGCCACGCCTTGCGGGTCCCCTGTTCGCCGGGGCGAGGCGCTCTATAGCCGAGGTCAACTTCGCGAATAGGTGCGCCGGGCGGCGACTGCGGGGGGATCGCGCCGCCCGGCGCGTCCTCTGCTCTCGCGGGGGGGAAGGTCGAGAGCGAGGATTCGAAAGGGTTGGTCAAAGCAGCCTCCATGCGACGATGACGAGCGCGACGGTGGCGCCCACGCCGCTGGCAGCGCCGACCACGCTCAGCACGATGGCCGACCACAACAGCACCTCGGCACGCCGGCTGACGGCCCTGTGAATGGGATGCAGCTCGCGCATCATTTGTCTCCGTCGAGGGTGGGAAGCGTCTCGCCCTGGCTGGCGAGGTAGGCCAGGAACCGGTCCCGCGCTCGGCGGTCCGGGGATCGCCGCCACGCCACCATCAGCGCTTCGTGCTGCGCTTCGGTCTGGTCCTTGGGCGCGGCGGGCGCCGCACCGCTTAAGGTCGCCACCGCAGCCGATACCGTGGCCGGCGCACCGGCAGTGCCGGAACCGATGAGCTGGGCGACGCGCACCTGCTCTTCCGGCTCCAGGCGCAGCAGCGCATCAAGCTCGGAGCCATTGTTGGCAATCGCCGTGCCGGCAATCTTGGCGCGGGCATCCTCGGATATGCCGGCGCGGGCGATCACGCGGCGCAGCGTGCGATCCGATAGGCCGAGGCGCTCAGAAACCTCTTCTGTGAAGCTCGGGATCAAACGGCCAAAAATGGCCGCTTGAACGGAACGGTGGTCACCGCCGTGCTTCGCGGATGGGTTCTTTTTCTCGTACAGCCTCTTTTTCTCGAAGAGGAAGACGGCCTTATCCAGCTCGGTGAGATCGGCGCGGTAAAGGTTCTCGTTGATCTCCCTCTCACGGGCCTCGTCGGCCGTAAGGTCGAGGATCTCGGCCTCAATGTGCTCCCAGCCGAGGAGTGCGGCGCCGGCCACACGGTGGCCGCCCGAAATGAGCGGATAACGGCCGCGCTTGTTGAGGGCGCGCACCTCCACCGGCATCCTCTGGCCTTCTTCGGCCATGGCGGCGGCGATCATGAGGGCGCGGTCTTTATCGACGGGCCGCAGCCGGCCGGCGGTGTCGATGAGGGCGAGAGGGATCTGAGCCATGTCTAGGCCACCCCGCCGATTTGACGATGACTCTCCACGGCCCGCCCGCTACGGGTCAGGCGTCGGCGGTTCAGGGGTCTCCCCCGGCTGTCGTACCTGCTGGGCCAGATGTCCTGCGGCCGCGTTCCGAGCGCACCGGCGATGATGCGCTCTACAGCCGGCCAGGGGCGAACCAGCGCCCGGTAGAACGAGGACGAGTCGTAGCCGTATTGCTCGGCGAGCT
>JASBUY010000396.1 GCA_030147645.1 Aquabacter sp.
TATGGCTATCACGGCGTCTGGTCCGGGCCGCAGATGCAGGGCGTCATCAAGGATGCGGTGGAGCGGCTGACCGCGCTTGGCAAGCCCGCCGGCATCTTGACCGCCAATGAGGACGAAGCCCGGCGCTTTATCGAATGGGGCTATCGCTTTGTCGCGGTCGGGGCCGATCTCGGCCTTTTGCGCACGGCAGCGGACGGGCTTGCGCGGCGCTTTAAGGACTGACTGCGCCCCATGTGGCGGGTGGCGGTTCGATCGCGGATCAGCCGGCCATGTAGCCAAGGAAAAGCGACACTGCGAGCAGTCCGCCCGAAAGGGCAGCGGCGTGCCGGGCAAAGGTGAAATAGGCGTCGCGCAGCGCGTGGGACACCATGCGGCGCAGTTGCATGTCGCTCTGCGGCGCGGGCTCCGCGCGCAGGCCGAAGCGATCGCTGCGCCCATCCTCGGTCGTCTCGATGCTGGTGGCCTTCATGATCAGCACCAGCGCCACTACGAGGCAGAGAACGCCGCCCATCTGGAAGGAGACGCGCAGATTGTAGCTCAGCGCGGCCATGATGGCGCTGATCGCCACGCCCGCGTACCCGCAGGCCCGGGAGACCGTGATGCGCGCCAGCCGGTTGATCTCTTCCATTCCTTGGCTCCCAGGGCGTGACACCCGCACCTGCCGGCGCTTCGACCGCTCTGACCTTCTCCGCATCGGCGATGTGCGCCGAATCCAGGCGCGCCCCTCCGTTACGGCAGTCTTCCGCTTTTCCATTCTGCGCAAACCCGGCTTGTGCGAGGCTGAATCGCGGAATGAGGGGCGCGGCTCACCTCTGGACCCCTGCGGCGCCCCATGCTATCCGCCCCACATTCCGGGCTTACCGGAATTGGGACTTCGAGCGGCAAATCATGGTGCTTCGGGTGCAGCGACGACGAGCGGGACCGACGCGCGCAAGCGCGTGCCGCCACCTGCCCGCCTGACCGGTGACATCCTCACCGGAGCGGGATGCTCGCACCTGCCCGGTTTTGCCCCATGACTGAACTTCCCATCACCCTCGCGCCGGAAACGCTCCGGGACGCCGACGCCATCGAAAAGCTGCACCGGCGGACCTTCGGCCCCGGCCGCTTCAGCCGCACCGCCTTCCGGCTAAGGGAACAGGCGGAGCACGATCTCTCCCTGTCCTTCACCGCGCATGTGGGCACCATGATGGTGGGTTCCGTGCGGCTGACGCCCATCGCCATCGGCACCAATCCCGCGCTCCTGCTCGGCCCGTTGACGGTGGAGCCGCCGTTCCGGTCCGTGGGCATTGGCGCGCGGTTGATGGACGTGTCCATGGAGGCGGCGAAGGCCGCAGGCCATAAGCTGATCGTCCTGGTGGGCGATGCACCCTATTACAGCCGCTTCGGCTTCAAGCATGTTCCGCCCGGCCGCATCGTCATGCCGGGTCCGGTGGACCCCGCCCGCCTGCTGGTCGCGGAGCTGGCGGACGGTGCTTTCGATGGCGTCAGCGGACCCGCGCGGGGGATCGCGCAGGCGGGGCACGCAGCGGTTTCCGCCTGACCCCATCGACTCGCCCTGGCACCACGGCGGATTACAAAAAGCTGAGCGGGTCCACGTCGATGGCGACGCGCGTGTTGCCCGTGACCTTGGGCGCGGCGGCGCGCCAGTGGCGCAGATAGGCGGAGAGGTCGAACCCGCGTGGCGCGCGGACCAGAAGGCGCCAGCGGTGGCGCCCGCGCAGGATGGCGAGCGGCGCTTCCGCCGGGCCGAGCACGCGCACGCCGTCCGCAAGGGGTGCGCAGGCCGCGAGCCGGCGCGCATGGCTCTCGGCGGCGTGCCCGTCCGTCGCCGAGACGACGAGGCTCGCGAGCCGGCCGAACGGCGGCAGATGCGCTTCCTGCCGTGCGGCGATCTCTGTTTCATAGAAGGCGGCCCGGTCGCCCTTCACCAAAGCCTGCATGACGGGATGCTCGGGCATATGGGTCTGGAGGAAGCCGCGCCCCTCCGCAGCTCCGCGCCCCGCACGGCCTGCCACCTGATGGACCAACTGAAAGGTGCGCTCCGCTGCGCGCGGATCGCCCTGGCCGAGCCCCACGTCGGCGTCCACCACGCCGACCAGCGCGAGGCCGGGGAAATTGTGGCCCTTCGCCACCAGTTGCGTGCCGATGACGATGTCCACCTCGCCGCGCGCCACCGCGTCCAGTTCCGCGCGCATGCGCTCGATTCCGCCCGTGAGATCGGAGGACAGAACCAGGCTGCGCGCCTCGGGAAACAGAGTCTGCACTTCCTCCTGAAGGCGCTCCACGCCGGGGCCGCACGGGATGAGGCTGTCCTTGGTGTTGCAACTCGGGCAGACCTCGGGCACCGGCGCCTGATAGCCGCAATGGTGGCAGGAGAGGCGCCGGCGGAAGCGGTGCTCCACCAGCCAGGCCGAACAGGACGGGCATTTCATGCGGTGCCCGCAGGAGCGGCACAGCGTCAGGGGGGCATAGCCGCGCCGGTTGAGGAACAACAGCGCCTGTCCGCCGCTCTCCACCGTCTCCCCCACTTCCTGCGCGAGGCGGGGTGAAATCCAGCGTCCACGCGCCGGGCCTTCCTTACGCAAATCGATTGGCGCGAGGCCCGGCACCTTGGCGCCGCCGAACCGCTCGGGCAAGGCGAGGCGGCCATAGCGGCCCCGGCGGGCGTTCACCTCCGTCTCGATGGAGGGCGTCGCGGAGGTGAGCACGATGGGCGCGCGGGCAAAGCGGGCGCGCACCACCGCCATGTCGCGCGCATGGTAGCAGACCCCATCCTCCTGTTTATAAGCAGGGTCATGCTCTTCATCCACGATGACGAGCCCGAGATCGGTGAAGGGCAGGAACAGGGCCGAGCGCGCGCCCGCCACCACCTGGACCTCTCCTTTGGCCACGCCATCCAGCACACGGGCGCGCCGCCGGCTGGCGACACCCGAATGCCATTCTGCCGGCTTCACGCCGAAGCGCCGCGTGAAGCGGTCGAGGAAGGCTTGGGTGAGGGCGATTTCCGGCAGCAGGATCAACGCCTGCCGGCCTTCCGCGAGGGCCTGGGCCACCGCCTCGAAATAGACTTCCGTCTTGCCCGAACCGGTCACGCCGTCCAGCAGATGGACGCTGAAGGCTTTCGCGGCCACCGCCTGCTGCAAGGCGTCGGACGCGAGGCGTTGGGCATCGGAGAGGGCAGGGGCCGCATGGGTGGGGTCCGGCGTTTCGGCGGCGGGCTCGGGCGGAAGCACGACGGTCTCCAGCACACCGTCATCCACCAGCCCGTCCACCACCGAGGGTGATACGCCGGCCTCGCGCGCCGCCTCGCCCTTGCCGCGTACGAACCCGTCCGCGAGAAAAGCCAGGAGCTTGGCGCGCGCCGCCGTCATGCGGGAGGGCTCGCCGGCCGCAAGGCGCACGCCCACCCGCTCGCGCTGCGGGCCGGGGCTTTCTCCGTGGCGCAATGCGAGGCGCAGCACCATCCCCTTGGGGGCGAGCGTGTAGTCCGCCATCCAGTCGATCAGCTGCAGCAGGTCGGGCGGGACCGGCGGAAAGGTGAGCTTGGCCTTGACGCTCTTGATCTTGGCCGCATCCACCGGCGCCGATCCGCCGCCCGGCCAGACGCAGCCGATCATGCCACGCGTGCCGAGCGGGACATGCACGAGGTCTCCCGGCTCAAGATCGAGTCCCTCGGGGACGGCATAGGAATAGGGCGTATCGAGGCCGAGGGGGAGGAGGACATCGACGGTGCGCGGGCTCATGTTCCTCTTTTGATCCAGCGGGCGACAAAGGTCAAAGGGCGAGAGGGGAGGGCCGCTCTTGCGTTGCGCGGCGCGCGCGTCTACCTCCAGGCCATGAAATTTCTCGATCAAGCCAAGGTCTATGTGCGGTCCGGCGACGGCGGGGCGGGGTGCGTCTCGTTCCGGCGCGAAAAGTTTATCGAATTTGGCGGGCCGGACGGCGGCGATGGCGGACGCGGCGGCGACGTCTGGGTGGAGTGCGTCGACGGTCTCAACACCTTGATCGATTATCGCTACCAGCAGCATTTCAAGGCCAAGAAGGGCGATCACGGCAAGGGCGCCAACCGCACCGGGGCGCGCGGGGCGGACGTGGTGCTGAAAGTGCCGGCCGGCACCGAGATCTTGGACGAAGATGAGGAGACGGTTCTGGCCGACCTCACCGAAGTCGGCCAGAAGATCAAGCTGCTGGAAGGCGGCAATGGCGGCTTCGGCAATGCCCAGTTCAAGACCTCCACCAATCAGGCGCCGCGCCGCGCCAATCCCGGCCTCGAAGGCCAGGAGCGCTGGATCTGGCTGCGCCTGAAGCTCATCGCCGACGCGGGCCTTGTCGGCCTGCCCAATGCCGGCAAGAGCACCTTTCTCGCCGCCACGACAGCGGCCAAGCCCAAGATCGCGGACTATCCCTTCACGACGCTCCATCCCGGCCTTGGGGTTGTGCGGGTGGACGGGCGCGAATTCGTGCTCGCCGACATTCCCGGCCTCATCGAAGGCGCCCATGAGGGCGTGGGCATCGGCGACCGGTTCCTGGCTCATATCGAACGCTGCGGCGCGCTGCTCCATCTCGTTGACGGGACCAGCGAGCATGCGGGCAAGGCCTATAAGACCGTCCGTGCCGAGCTGACCGCCTATGGGGCGGGCCTGGAGAACAAGCCGGAAATCGTGGCTCTGTCCAAGATCGACGCGCTCTCCCCTGAATTGCTGAAGCAGCAGAAGGAGCGGCTTCAGCGCGCCGCCAAGAAGAAGCCTCTCCTTCTCTCCGCCCAGTCCGGCCAGGGCGTGCCGGAGGCGCTGCGCGCTTTGCTCGACATCGTCGATGCCGGCCGGGCTGAGGAAACCGCCGCGTCTCGCCCGAAGGAGCCGTGGCGGCCGTAGGTTCAGCATTCTCGGCTGCAAGACCACGCATCGCCCGGCATGTCGACGTTTCCACTGTTCGCGAGCCTGCGCTTGGAGTATCGAAACGGCCCCATCGACTGAAGCAGCCGCGCCGTGACCGTGCAGATCCCCGCCCTTTCCGATTTTCGCCGCATCGTCATCAAGGTCGGCTCCGCGCTGCTTGTGGATTCCGCGCGCGGCAAGGTGCGGCTCGCCTGGCTGACCTCGCTCGCCGAGGATATTGGCGCGCTGCACCGTCAGGGGAAGGAGATCATGGTGGTCTCGTCGGGCGCCATCGCGCTCGGGCGCACCGTGCTCTCCCTGCCGAAGGGGCCGTTGCGCCTTGAGGACAGCCAAGCCGCCGCCGCTGTGGGGCAGATCGCTCTGGCCCGCACCTGGGCGGAGGTTCTGGCTCACGAGGACATCACGGCGGGACAGATCCTGCTGACATTGGGCGACACAGAGGAGCGGCGGCGCTATCTCAATGCCCGCTCCACCCTCGCGCGGCTCATGGAGCATCGCGCCGTTCCGGTCATCAACGAGAATGACACGGTGGCCACCTCGGAAATTCGCTATGGCGACAATGATCGCCTCGCGGCCCGTGTCGCCACCATGGCGAGCGCCGACCTCCTGGTGCTGCTCTCCGATATTGACGGCCTCTACACCGCCCCCCCGGCCCAGGACCCGCAGGCGGAGCACCTGCCCGTGGTGCCGCGCATTTCCGCCGAGATCGAAGCCATGGCGGGGGCCGCCGGCTCCGAACTCTCGCGCGGCGGCATGCGCACCAAGATCGAGGCCGGCAAGATCGCGACGTCCGCCGGCACCCATATGGTCATCGCTTCCGGCCATGGCAAAAATCCGCTACGCGCCATCGCGGAGGGTGGGCGCTGCACCTGGTTCCTGACCGCTGCAACCCCCGCACGCGCGCGCAAAGCCTGGATCGGCGGGGCGCTGGAGCCGCGCGGCGTGCTGCATCTCGATGCGGGCGCGGTCAAGGCCCTGCATCGCGGCGCGAGCCTGTTGCCCGCCGGCGTCGCTCGGGTGGAGGGCAGTTTCGAGCGGGGCGATGCGGTTCTGCTGCGCGGGCCGGACGGCGCGGAGGTCGGGCGCGGGCTGGTCGCCTATGACAGCGATCACGCGCAGAGCATCATGGGCCGCTCGACGGCCGAGATCGAGGCCATCCTTGGGGTGGCGGGGCGCGCAGAGATGATCCACCGCGACGACATGGTGGTCGGCGCGAAGTAACGCTGCGCGCCCATTCACGTCGGTCAGGGAGAGAGTGGGACTGTCACGCGGCTCCCGTCCGCGAGACCCACGCTGACCGTCGGCCGCCCGACCTGCCGTGTCACATGAAAATTGGAAACCGCCGGTGCGGAAAGAGAGCGGCGCGCGATAACATGAGGTCCGCCTTTAAAGGCGATGAAGATCACGCTGCGCCGATCGAGCGAAGGCAAGGCCAAGTCGGCAATGCCGTCGCCGTCGAAATCTGCAACGGCCGATAAACCCAGCTGATCCGAGCCGGCCATGTGGTTGGATACGCCTCCCAGTGAGCCTATCTCCTTTAGGCCGCCCTTCGCGAAGGTGAACACGCGCAGGAGGCCGAGCACATGAGGCTGCTGGACATAGGCGATGTCGAGCCGCCCGTCGCCGTTGAAATCCGCGATGCCGGCGGGATTTAGCCATCGGTTTGCACCGCCGGTACTGGGAGATTGCGCGATGACCGCGAGAGACCCACCGCGTGGGGCGATCACCACGAGCGCGGATCCGTTCTGCTGAGATGATCGGACCAGAAGGATTTCATCCTGGCCGTCGCCGTCGAGATCGGCGAGGCGCGGCACGCGGTCCTCGAACACTTCATTTTCCGGCAGAGTCAGTTTCAGTTCGCTGCCGCCCCGCAACCGCACCACAAGGCTCGCTGCTTCATAGGGAGCGCCCAGCACGAAATGCCGATAGCGCTGGGTCGGATCGGCGAGGACTGCCTCGGTAATGTTTCTGTTCCCACGCGCCACGCTGGCGCCCGGCACACCGTTTGAGGTGTCAGACGCGAGTGCGGGGGCGGCGATGGCCAGTAGAGCGGGCAATAGGACCAGCCCCCGCTGAGAACGCCTGAAAGAAGCAGACATGGATCCACCTTTCGGGACATGGGTCCGTCCATCCGAAGCGGCTGGGCTTGCCAGACCCGTTCAAATGACCTCCGCCGATCCATATTCCGGCCCGAGTGGATTTCCAAAGTTCCAGATTGCGCGTGCATGTCACGATCGCGCCATGTCCGGAAACTGAGCTGGGCCGCGGGCACTGTTTCCGGCCCCCGGCGGCTTGCTATGAGGTGTTTGAAGCCGCGCGCCCGGGCGCAGGCGCATGTTTTGTCAAGAGTCTGTACTATGTCCGCCTCAAACGTTGTCCGAGCGGCCCCCTCTCGTCCCACAGACGGCACCGCGCCGCCCTCGGATATAGACGGCGCGATGCAGGAGATGGGCCGACGCGCCCGCGCGGCAGGCCGGACGTTGGCGATCGCCCCGGAAGAACAGAAGACAAGGGCGCTCAGGGCGGCATCCTCCGCCATTCGCGCCGCCGCGCCCAACATCCTGGCAGCCAATGCGCATGACCTCGAGCGCGCTCGCGCCGATGGCATGAGTGCCGCCTTCCTTGATCGGCTGGCGCTGGATTCCAAGCGGGTGGATGCCATCGCGGCGGGCGTCGAGATGGTGGCGAACCTGGCGGACCCCGTAGGCGCCGTGACCGAGCGATGGACTCGGCCGAACGGCCTCGTCATCGAGAGGGTCCGCACGCCGCTCGGCGTGATCGGCGTCATTTACGAAAGCCGGCCCAATGTCACCGCGGACGCGGCGGCGCTGTGCGTGCGCGCGGGCAATGCCGTGATCCTGCGGGGCGGCTCGGACAGCCTGCTCTCGTCTGGGGCCATTCACACGGCCTTTGTCGCTGGCCTTCTGGAGGCCGGTCTTCCGGCCGATGCGGTGCAATTCGTCCCCTTCGCGGACCGCGCCGCCGTGGGTGCCATGCTGTCGGGGTTGGGCGGCAGCATCGATGTGATCGTTCCGCGTGGCGGCAAGGGGCTGGTGGGCCGGGTGCAGCGCGAGGCGAGGGTGCCCGTCTTCGCCCATCTGGACGGCATCGTTCACGTCTATGTCCATTCCGCCGCCGATCTCGACATGGCCAAGACCGTGCTTTTGAACGCGAAGATGCGCCGCACCGGCATCTGCGGAGCGGCTGAGACG
>JASBUY010000411.1 GCA_030147645.1 Aquabacter sp.
CGTTGACCACCACCGTCTCCTGCGCGGGTCCGAGCGGCAGGCGGATGCGGGCGAACAGGCCCGGCAGCAGGGACAGGTCCTTGTTTTCAAAAATGGCGCGGACCGTCAGCGTGCCGAGATTGGGGTCCACCTGAGGAGCGACATAGTCGAGCTTGCCCTTATGGGGATAGCCGGTCTCGGTCTGCAGGCCGATCTCCACGGGAATGTCGCCGAGATTCTCGGCCACCGACTGGAGCGTGCGGCCGCGCTGGGCGAGCGCCTGCTTGATGTTCAGAACCTGGTTTTCGGAAAGCGAGAACCAGACATAGATGGGGCTGATCTCGACAATGGTCGCGAGCTTGGTGGGGCTGCCATAGCCCACGAGCGCGCCCACATCCTGCAAGTGGGCCGTCACGACCCCGTCGAAGGGCGCGGTGACCTCGGTATAGCCGAGATTGATCTTGGCGAGATCGAGATTGGCCTGGGCATTCTGCACGTTGGCGACCGCCTGGTCGCGCTTGGCGCGGGCCTGGTCGAGGGTCGCCTGGGAGGCGAAGTCCTGCTTCGCGAGCTGATTCTGGCGGTTATATTCGGCTTCCGCCTGAACCTGCAGCGCCTGATTGGCGGCGATGGTCGCCTGCGCCTGGGCGAGATTGGCCTTGTACTGGTCCTGCTCGATCACGAACAGAACCGTGCCCTTCTTAACGAGGGCGCCGTCCTTATATTTGATGTCGGTCAGGAAGCCCTCGACGCGGGCGTTGAGGTCGACAGTGTTGATGGACGCCGTATTGCCGGTCAATTCCAGATAGCGCGTCACCGGCTGCGCGATGGCCGGCGCGACCGTCACGGTCGGCGGCGGCGGCGCAACATAGGTGTTCTTTTCCTCGCATCCCGCGAGGGCCAGCGCGCTCAGCGCGCAGGCGGCGGCGGCCCCGCGCCGGCTCCAGGAGGAGAAACCGGTCACGTTACGAACACAAATCACCCCGGTCATACCCATCCCCCGACCGTCGAAGTCGCGCGGATACTACGCAGCGCACAACGGCGTGTCCATGACACAGAAAGGCCGCGACGCCGCTTTGATGGCGCTTCCCATACGAGACAGCGGGCGCAATCATTGACAAGGCCCTGCCCCGTTCATAAGTCTCCGTCCGGCAAGTCGGTGTCTCCCCACCCCGCCCAGGCGGCGCGCGGCCGATGACGGCGCGATCTTCTGGCGCTGCCATCGCACGATCGCCGATCGAAACGACCGCGGGATGTGTCCGGAAACCGCTTCGGACTTCTTGGCGCCGTATTGAAGGCGTCGTTGGGGGGCCGGCGTCTTCGCCCGAGAGCGTGACGGCCGTCGGCGCGCCTCTCGTTCCCGAGACGGAATGGATAGAGACATCATACCATGCTTGGCGGACTCGCTCGTAAGCTGTTTGGTTCGGCGAATGACCGCAGGGTCAAGGGCTACCGCCCCACGGTCCAGGCCATCAATGCGCTGGAGCCCGAGCTTGCGGCCCTGAGCGACGAGGCGCTGCGCGCCCGCACCGAACAGTTCCGAGCCGAGATTTCCGCCGGCAAGAAGGTCGACGATCTGCTGGTCCCGGCCTTCGCGACGGTCCGCGAGGCGGCGAAGCGCGTGCTCGGCATGCGTCACTTCGATGTGCAACTGATCGGCGGCATGGTGCTCCATGATGGCGGCATCGCCGAAATGCGCACCGGCGAAGGCAAGACACTGGTGGCGACCGCCCCGGTCTATCTCAACGCCCTGGCCGGCCAAGGCGTGCATGTGGTCACGGTCAACGACTATCTCGCCCGCCGCGACGCCGAATGGATGGCGCGGATCTACCGCTTCCTTGGGCTCACCACCGGCATCATCGTGCACGGCATGGACGATGATCAGCGCCGCGCCGCCTATCAGTGCGACGTGACCTATGCCACCAATAACGAATTGGGCTTCGACTATCTGCGCGACAATATGAAGTATGACCGCGCACACATGGTGCAGCGGCCCCACTACTTCGCCATCGTCGACGAGGTGGACTCCATCCTGGTGGACGAGGCGCGCACCCCGCTCATCATTTCCGGCCCACTCGAAGACCGTTCCGACTTCTACAACACGATCGACACCTTTATCCCTCGCCTCGCCAAGACCGATTACGAGGTGGATGAGAAGCAGCGCTCCGTCGCCATGACCGAGGACGGCATGGAGACCATGGAGCGCATGCTGAGCGCGGCCGGGCTCTTGAAGTCCACCTCGCTCTACGACATCGAGAATGTCTCGGTGGTCCACCACGTCAACCAGGCGCTGCGCGCCCACACGCTGTTCCAGCGCGACAAGGACTACATTGTCCGCAACGGCGAAGTGGTGATCATCGACGAGTTCACCGGCCGCATGATGCCGGGCCGGCGTTATTCGGAAGGCCTTCATCAGGCGCTCGAGGCCAAGGAGCGCGTCCAGGTTCAGCCGGAGAACCAGACCCTCGCCTCCATCACCTTCCAGAATTATTTCCGCCTCTACAAGAAGCTCGCGGGCATGACCGGCACCGCCGCGACGGAAGCTGCGGAATTCTCCGACATCTATAGGCTGGACGTGGTGGAGATTCCCACCAACATGCCGGTCTCGCGCATCGACGACGATGACGAGGTCTATCGGACCGCACAGGAAAAATACGACGCGATCATCAAGCTGATCGACGAGGCTCATGCGCGGCACCAGCCGGTTCTGGTGGGCACGACCTCCATCGAAAAGTCCGAGCTTCTGGCGGAACGGCTGCTGGCCGCGGGCTTCAAGCAGAAGGACTTCTCCGATCCTGAGGCCTTCACCGGCCACGTGCCGGGCAAGCATTTCGCCGTGCTGAACGCCCGCTACCACGAGCAGGAAGCCTATATCGTCGCGCAGGCCGGCGTGCCCGGCGCGGTCACCATCGCCACCAACATGGCGGGTCGCGGAACGGACATTCAGCTCGGCGGCAACTCGGACATGCGCATCTCGCAGGAACTGTCCGATATCCCCGAAGATTCACCGGAGCGCGCCGCCAAGGAGGCCGCCATCCGCGAGGAAGTGGCCGCGCTCAAGAAGCAGGCGCTGGAAGCCGGCGGCCTCATGGTGATCGGCACCGAGCGCCATGAAAGCCGCCGCATCGACAACCAGCTGCGCGGCCGCTCGGGCCGCCAGGGCGATCCCGGACATTCCAAATTCTTCCTGTCCCTCGACGACGACCTGATGCGCATTTTCGGGTCGGACCGGCTCGACGGCATGCTCCAGCTCCTCGGCCTGAAAGAGGGCGAGGCCATCATCCATCCCTGGATCAACCGCGCGCTGGAAAAGGCGCAGCAGAAGGTCGAAGCCCGCAACTACGACATCCGCAAGAACCTGCTCAAGTATGACGATGTGCTGAATGATCAGCGCAAGGTCATCTTCGAGCAACGGCTCGAGCTGATGAACGACGAGGACATTGCGGAGACCGTGGAGGACATGCGCCACTCGGTGATCACCGACCTGGTCGCGAAGTACATCCCGGTCAATTCCTATCCCGAGCAATGGGATGTCCAAGGGCTCGACTTCGCGGTGCGCGACGTGCTCACCCTCGCTCTGCCGGTGGAAGACTGGGCGAAGGAAGAGGGCATTGGCTCCGAAGAGGTGACCCAGCGCATCATCCAGCGCGCCGACGAGTGGATGGCCGGCAAGAGTGCGCAATATGGGCCGGAGCTCATGCGCTATGTGGAGAAGTCCGTGCTTCTCCAGACGCTGGACCATCTCTGGCGCGAGCATATCGCCATGCTCGATCATCTGCGCCAGGTGATTGGCCTGCGCGGCTATGGCCAGCGCGACCCGCTGAACGAGTACAAGTCCGAGGCCTTCCAGCTGTTCTCCGCCCTGCTCGGACGGCTGCGCGAGATCGTGACTTCGCAGTTGATGCGGGTGGAGATCGTGACGTCGCCCCCGCCCATGGAAGAGCTTCCGCCCATGGAAGCCCACCACATCAACGCCACCACCGGTGAGGATGAGATGGCGAGCGCGGGCGCGGCCATCGGCAGCCGCCCTGCCCCCGCCCTGACCGGCGACGTGGCGGTGGCGGATCGCGACCCTACGGACCCCAGCACCTGGGGCAAGGTCGGCCGCAACGAGAACTGCCCTTGCGGCTCCGGCAAGAAATACAAGCACTGCCACGGTCGCTTCGCCTGACCCCCGGCCGGAGGCCTCTGGCAGGGAGCATCCTGAAAGCCGGAAGCGGCGAGGAGCGGTCATTGAAATGAAAAGAGCGCACGGCCCGGCCGTGCGCTCTTTTCAATTGGCTCTCGAGGATACGCGACGGGCGATGCCGGTGCGTCAGGCAGCAGGCATCAGCGCGCGGTGGAGAACGTGGCCGGCGGCAGCGTGGTGTTTGCCCCCGAGAGCGGCGCGGTCTGTGCAGATTGCGACGACGCCAAGCTTGCGGTCTGCTGCCCTGGTTCCGCCGGCTTGCTGAAGCCGAGGGCGCCCATGGGAATTCCACCGGGCCGGCTCGGGTCCGCCTGGGCCGCTTCCGCAGCGGGTGCCGGCTTTGCGGGATCGGACTGCGCGACCGCGATGAGCGTCGCCGTGGGCGAGGAGGCGACGGCGCCGATAGGCGTGAAGCCGTCGTCCTGCACGCGCGGGGGCCGGGTGGTCTTGGGAATGGTGCCCGGCGCGGGCCCGGCGGCGACCACTGGGCCCTCCTGATAGGCGGGGTTCTCTTCCTTGAACTTCGCCAGGAAGACGGGGTGCATGCCGCCGTCTATGCCCGCGCGATTGGGCGCGGTGGGCGTCGAAGCCACCAGTTCCGCAACCTTCATGTCGTCGGCATGCTGCTTCTGCTGCACCGCCTGCGCGACGCTCGGGTCCACCACATAAGACGGGCAGGGAAGATTGGCGTCGAAGCCGCGCCCGGCATCCGGCGTCGCATTGAACACATAGCGGCGATTGCAGACATTCACTTTCGGCTCGCGCAGCGAAACATCGAAGGCGTCTGTGCCCTCCTTCAGGTTCTTCCAGAAGGGCCTGGCCGGAGTGTTGCGGTGCTTGGCGAGGTTGGTGGGCGTCATGCGGAAGGGCAGCGCCTGCACCTGGAACGATTTCTGCCCGCCCTCGAAGGCTTCGCGCCCGAGCGCGAACACTTCCGCGATCTGCTCGTCCGTCATGGCGTAGCAGCCGGCCGAGGAGCAATCGCCATGGACCATCAGGAAGTCGCCCGTGCGGCCATAGGACCGGTCATAGGCGTTGGGGAAGCCGAGATTGAAGGAGAGATAATAGCTGGAATTGGGATTCATCTGGCCGGGGGTGATCGTATAGAAGCCCTCCGGCGCTTGCCGGTCGCCCGTCTTCACCTTGGGCCCGAGATCGCCGGACCAGCGGCAGATGGGGTAGGTCTTCAGAAGCGCATAGTCCCCGTTGCGCTTCTGCTTCCAGACCTCAAGCTCCGCTTCCTGCTTGTAGATGCGCACCAGGATCGGGCTCTGGGCGGTCATGCCCTTTTCCTCGATCAGCGCGAGCGTCTTTGGTGAGAGCGGCTGGCGGGCGCGGGCGGAGACATCGTTTCCATTCCCCACGCAGCCCGCGAGCGAGAGCGCAGCCACCGTCGCCAGAGCGGCGAGGCGAAAGCGGGAACGGCGAAGATGCGGACGGCTCAACGCAGAACTCCAAGGTCCATTCCGGGTGCGGTGAGCGTCATGACTAGACCCCTCAACCTTGCGCTCCGGTTACCGCAAGACGGCGAAAATGGAAACACCATCCACCGATGGCTCGGACACAAGCGGTCAAATGAGGCCAAGTTGAGATCAGAGGGCACCAGAAGGGCCGGCTGCGGGGCGCAGGTCAGCGTCACGCAAGCCTAGGGTTAACAAACCCTTAACAGGGAGCCGCTGCGCCTTCAGAGCGTGCGGCCGATGGCCAGGAACTTCTCGCGCCGCGCCTTGCGCACCGCAACGCCGTCAAGCCCGGCAAAGCCAGCCAAAGCGTCCGCGATGGCATCGCCCGTTGCCGCGATTGCCGCCTTGGAATCGCGGTGCGCACCGCCTGTGGGTTCCTTGATGATCGTGTCCACGATCCCGAACCGCAGCAGGTCCTGGGCGGTGATCTTCATGTTGGTTGCGGCATCCTGCGCCTTGGCGGTGTCGCGCCACAGGATGGAGGCGGCGCCTTCCGGCGAGATGACGCTGTAGACGGCGTGCTCCAGCATCAGCACTTTGTTGGCGGTCGCGATGGCGATGGCACCGCCCGATCCGCCCTCGCCGATGATAACCGCCACATTGGGTACGGTCAGCGCGAGGCAGGCGTCCGTGGAGCGGGCGATGGCTTCCGCCTGCCCGCGCTCCTCGGCGCCGATGCCGGGATAGGCGCCGGCCGTGTCCACCAGGGCCACGACGGGAAGCTGGAAGCGATCCGCCAATTCCATGATGCGCACGGCCTTGCGGTACCCTTCCGGGCGCGCCATGCCGAAATTGTGACGGATGCGCGATTCCGTGTTCGAACCCTTCTCATGGCCGATCACGCAGACCGCTTCGCCCCGGAAGCGGGCGAAGCCGCCAATGATCGCCTCGTCCTCGCCGAACTTGCGGTCGCCCGCCAAAGGCGTGAAATCCTCGAACAGCCCCTTGGCGAAATCGGAGAAATGCGGGCGCAGCGGATGGCGCGCCACCAGCGTTTTCTGCCAGGGCGTCAGATTTGCATAAAGCTGGACCAGCGCCTCGTGCGCCTTGGTCTCCAGGCGCTGAACGTCATCGGCTATTGCGACGCCGTCTCCGGTGGAGAGCGCGCGCAATTCCTCGACCTTCGCCTCGAGTTCGGCCACCGGCTTCTCGAAGTCCAAATAACTGCGCATGGATGCCTGCGGGGTTGAAGGTGGACGACGCCTGAGCGTGCCTGAAAGCGGGGCGGAAGCTGCCCGCCGAAGCCAGGGGAGTCAAGCGCCACGGGCTGCAGCCGTCCCTGGGAGGACGCAGGCAACCTTGCGGCGGCCCCTGCGTTAGAGGGGAATGATGGTAAATATGAGAAGCCAATTCCCGATGACCCATTTGTCCGATGCCGCCCGTCCCCAGGACCCGCGAGAGGAAAACACCTCCTCGCCGCGCGGCGAACGCGCCCGCAAGACGCCCGCCGCCGGCCCGCATGCAAAACCCGGCCTCACCGCGCCAGAGAAAACGCCCGGCGCGGGCAGTCTCCCGGACCCGGACCGCCCCCAGGACGGGGACGCGACGACGGGCTAAGAGGACCTGAGGCTGTCGCCATCCTGGACGTCGCGCCCGCGATGCCCTGTTCAAGTGCCGCCGGCTTGGCTATTGGTGCGGCAGGGGTCCCTAGCGGGCCCGCCGCCGGTCCTGCCGAGGAAGTCATCGCCGATGCGCGCCATTCTCGACGTCATTCTGATCATCCTGCAGCTTTACGTGTGGGTGCTCATAGCTGCTGCCGTGCTGTCCTGGCTGGTGGCCTTCAATGTCGTGAACATGCACAACCAGTTCGTCCGCTCGGTTGGCGAGTTCCTCTATCGCATCACCGAGCCGGTGCTGGCGCCCATCCGCTCCGTCCTCCCGAGCCTCGGGGGGCTCGACCTGTCGCCGATGGTGCTGATCCTGCTGATCTTCTTCATCGAGCGCGTCATCGGCCTCTACATCTACCCTTACGTGTTCTGAGCCTTGGCCTTCTGGAAGGCGCTCGTAGACGGGGTCGAGGTGCGCGTGCGCGTCACGCCCAAGGGCGGGCGTGACCAGGTGGACGGCGCTTCGGCCTTGTCGGATGGCAGCGAAATTCTGAAAATCCGGGTGAGGGTCGCGCCGGAAGACGGCGCCGCCAACGCCGCCGTCGCTCGGCTGCTCGCGGCAACGGTCGGCGTCGCGCCATCCCAAGTGACGCTGGTTTCGGGCGCCACAGCCCGCTTGAAGACCTTCCGGCTGAAGGGCGACCCCGCCGCCTTGCAAGCCACGCTGGAGCGATGCGGGACGCCAACCTGACGCGTCCCGCCGCCTCTGTCAGAGGTCGAGGTTCATAAGGCGGATGGCATTGAGCCGCGCCACCTTCTCCCGCACGTCCGGGGCGATGGCCGCCTGATCCAGGAAGCGGCCGGCGATGGCGGACTCCTCGTAAGGGTAATCCACCGAAAACAGGACATGCCCCACCCCGAGCGCCGATATGGCGGCGATGAGGGGAACATCATCGCACTGGCCGGACGTGGTGACGTAGAGGTTGCGCTTCAGATAATCGGAGGGCTTCATCGCAAGCGGCCGCTTGCCCGTGATGAGTTCGGCCCGGCTGTCCAGGCGCCAGAGCACATAAGGCAGCGTCTCGCCCATATGGCCGAGAACGATCTTGAGCCGGGGAAACCGGTCGAACACGCCGGCGAACACTAGGCGCAGGAAATGCGCCGACATTTCCATGTTCCACTCCCAGGTGGCCTTGCGCAGTTCGGGCGCGGCCTGGAGGACATGGGGGAGAATGAGGCTGTCCTCCGGGTGCATGTAAAGGGGCACGTCGAGCTGCTGCAGCACATCCCAGAAGGGGTCGTAGCAGGGATTGTCCAGATAGATGCCGTGGGTGTGCCCGTTCACCATGGCGCCCACGAAGCTGAGATCGCGCACGCACCGCTCCAGTTCGGCGCTCGCGGCGGCCACATCCTGCATGGCGAGATGCGCAAAGCCGCGATATCGGGTGGGATGGCGCGCCACCCCCTCGGCCAGAAGATCATTGGCCTCGCGCGCCAGACGCACGGCCCGCGCCGCATCGGGCTCCGCCTGAACGCCTGGACCGGAAATGGAAAGGACGGAGAGCTCGATGCCGGCTTCATCCATGGCCGCGAGCCGGCGTTCCCCCAAATCGGACAACAGATCGACCAGTTGGCGCTGGGCGTCCGGCGTCACCGCCGGCATGCCCTCGATCAGCCGGTCCTCAAGTGCCGGAACGATGAAATGCTCTTCGAGTGCGATCTTCTTCATGGGCCCTTCCGGTCGGCGCGGGACGTGGCTGGGGCGCGCGTCCCATGATGTCGGGCGCGGGCAACCGCCGCGAGAGCATCATAAGCGGGACCATGTGTCATCCGCATAGTGGACGGAGCCGTCTCTCCTTCCCCTTGATCCCGCGGCGGTCGTCGGCCAGTTTCGCGCCATGTCCAGCATTGCCCCTCCCCCGCTCCAACTGCCGCCGGAACGCACCGCGCAAACCCTCGCTCGGCTTGCCACCGCCCTGGGCCCGCGCGGCGTCCTGACCGCGCCCGCCGACATGGCGGGCTATCTCGTGGAGCCGCGCGGACTTTTCCCCGGCATCGCGCCCGCCGTGCTGCGCCCCGCCAGCACGCAGGAGGTATCGATCTGCCTGGCCGCCTGCGCGGAGGCGGGACTGCCCGTCGTGCCGCAGGGGGGGAATACCGGCCTTGTGGGCGGGCAGGTGGCGTTCGGCGCCATCATCCTGTCCCTGGACCGCATGGACAAGGTCCGTGCGCTTGACCCCATCGACCTCACGCTCACGCTGGAAGCGGGTGTCACGCTCCATGCCGCGCGCGCCGCGGCGGAGGCGGCGGGTTGCCTTTTTCCGCTCTCCATCGCTTCGGAAGGGACGTGCCGGATCGGGGGAAACCTTGCCACCAATGCCGGCGGAACGGCGGTGCTGCGCTATGGCAATATGCGGGAACTGACCCTCGGCTTGGAGGTGGTCCTGGCGGACGGGCGGGTCTGGAACGGCCTCTCGCGTCTGCGCAAGGACAATACCGGCTACGACCTGCGCGACCTCTTCATCGGCTCAGAGGGCACGCTCGGCATCATAACGGCGGCGGTGCTGCGGCTGTTTCCCCGTCCGCGGCACCGCACCACGGTTCTCGCCGGGGTGCGCGACCCGTATGCGGTCCTCTCCTTGATGCGCCGGATGCGCGCCGTCGCAGGCGATGCGCTGACCGGCTTCGAGATGATCCCGGATTTCGGGCTCGAACTGGTGCTGCGCCATATGCCCGGCCACCGCCGCCCGCTTGCGGGCCGACATGCCTTCTATGCGCTCGGCGAACTCACCTCCACGCGCGCGGCCGACGACCTCGCCGCCCTTGCGGAGGGCGTCCTCGCGGAGGCCTTCGAAGCCGACGAGATCGAGGATGCCGTCATCGCAACCAGCGAGGCGCAGGCGGACGCTCTCTGGCGCCTGCGCGAAGACCTTTCCGATGCGCAGAAGAGCGAAGGCGGCTCCATCAAGCACGACGTGTCGGTACCGGTCTCAAAGGTCGCCGATTTTGTGGTGGAAGCCTCGCGCCTGTGTGAAGCGCAGATGCCGGGCGTGCGCGTCTGCGCATTCGGCCATGTGGGCGACGGCAACATCCACTTCAATCTGAGCCAGCCCCTCGGCATGGACAAGGCGGCCTTCCTCGCCACCTGGGAAACCTTCAACCGGCTGGTGCATGATTATGTGGCCTCGCTCGGCGGCTCCATCTCTGCCGAGCACGGAATCGGCTGGCTGAAGCGGGAAGAACTCGCCCGCTACAAGGATCCCGTCGCTCTGGACCTCATGGCGCGCCTCAAGGCGAGCCTCGATCCCGAAGGCTTGCTCAACCCGGGGAAGGTTCTGCCCGGCGCGCCTTGACGCCGATCACCGTCACCATGGCCACCAACAGTGGCAGAGCGGCGGCGATGAACACCGCATGGGTGCGGTGCTGGTCCAGCAAGGCGCCATAGACCAGCGGGCCGACCAGCGCACCCACATCGAACCCGGAATAGACGATGCCGAACACCTTGCCGCGCGCGGTGCCCGGCGTCGCCTGGCGCACCAAAACGTCGCGCGAGGGTGTGGTGATGCCCAGCGCGGCTCCCGCGACCATCATGAGACCGAGGGTTGCGAGCGGCGCCAGAGGCATCGCTCCGATCACCAGCAGCGCCCCGCACCCCACCATCAGTCCGAGGATGGCGACGAAATGATGATGGGTCACCCGGTCGGCGAGATGCCCACCGGCCATCACGCCGAGGATGCTGGCCCCGAGATAGCAGGTCAGCGTCAGGCTCGCGAGCGGCGCCGCCATGCCGAAGCCTTCCTGCAAGGCGGTGATGCCAAAGCTCTGCAATCCCACGAGGCAGGTGGCCGTCAGGAAGAAATAGGCGAAGGCGAGGACCACCACCCGAAGGCGCAGGATGGCGCCGAAGCTGAGCGAGGGCTCCGCACTGCCGCTGCCGCTCGAATGCGCGTCGATCTTGAGGAGGGGGCGGGCCAGGAGGAAGCAGCACGCCGCGCACAGGCATCCAAGGCCCGTGGCGAGAAGCGCGACGCGCCATCCGAAAGCCAAAGCGAGCGCCCCCACCAACAGCGGAGACGCGGCATAGCCCAGACTTCCCGCGACCACATGGGCGGCAAAGGCCCGGCCAAGGCGCGGTGGCGCCACCCGGTGGCTCAGAATGGAAAGGTCGGCGGGGTGATAGACGCTGTTGCCAATGCCGGCCAACGCCGCCAGAGGCAGCAGCGCCAGATGGGACGGCGCAAGGCCCATCGCTGCGATGGCGCCGGACTGAAGCATCATGCCGCCGATCAGCAGGCGATCCGCGCCGAACCGGTCCACCAGGATGCCGGCGGCGACCTGCCCCGCGCCAGAGCACAGATAGAAGACCGAGAGCACGGCTCCAAGTTCGGTGAAGGACACGCCGAGATCCGCCCGCATGGCGATGAAGAGCGGGGCGAGGGCGAGTTGGAGGAGATGGCTGACGAAGTGCCCGGCGCTGACGATGGAAATGGTGGCGACTTCCCGCCGCGTGGAGCCAAGAGGCAGATTGAGCACCGACACGGCCTGTCCTCCTCGCCCGCCCGTGGCGGGTGGCGCCCTGTCTTGCCGGTCCCCCTCCCGGCGCAGGGCTTTTCTTTCAAGCGCCGCCCCCGGCGGGGCTGCGCTGCACTAAATATGCGGCTGGTGGCTGCCGAAGAAACGCAGATTGAGGCTGGTGATATCGTCCGCCTGGGGCGCGCCGCGCTCGAAATCTCGGATCGAGCCCAGCACGCGCTGCGACACTTCCTGGATGCTCCAGCTCTGCGCGCCTTCCGCCAGCAAGCGTTCGAGCCGGCGCTCGCCATACAGGGCACCGTCAATGTCGATCGCCTCGGTCACGCCGTCTGTGAACAGGACCAGCGTGTCACCGGGATCGAGATCGATCGACACTTCCTTGTAGACGAACCCTTCCATCACCGCGACGGCCATGCCCGAGGTGCTCGGCAGGGTGCCGATCGCGCCGTCCCGCGAGATGCGATAGGGCGGATTGTGGCCGGCATTCACGTAAGTCATGCGCCCGCTGTTCAGATCCAGAACGCCATAGAAGAGCGTTACGAAGAGCATCTGCTCGTTTTCCATGGCCAGGAGATCATTGAGCCGCCGGATGCAGCCCGCCGGCGAGCGCTCGAACAGCGCGGTCGAACGCAGCAGGGTGCGCGATATGGCCATGAAGAGCGCGGCGGGCACGCCCTTGCCGGACACGTCCGCCACCACGAAGCCGAGGGTGGAATCGTCGATGAGGAAATAATCGTAGAAGTCGCCGCCCACCTCGCGCGCCGGCGTCATATGGGCATCGAGTTCAACGCGTGAATCCGTGGGGAAAGCCTTGGGCAGGATGGCGAGCTGAACCTGCCGGGCGATTTCCAATTCCTGCTGGAGACCAGCCAGCTTGGTCTTGGTGACGAGGGCTTCGCGCAACTCCACCACCATGGAGGACAAGCGGGTATGCTGCTCGACGATGCGGCGGGAGAGGTCATGCATCACCCGCGCGAGGCGGCGCAATTCGTCTTCGGACTCGCCGCTGCTCGGCCGTGAAAGGAGCGCGAGCACTTCCTCGCGATCGGTGGGATCGATGGAATCGGCCAGCAGCATAAGCTCGGAGGAAATCACCGTCTCCTGGCGCCGTCGCACACGCTCGCGATGGCGCCGCGTTTCGGCGAGCGCCTGCGCATTGCGCCGCAGACCGGCAATGGCCTGACCGATGCGCCCGATCTCGTCTTCGCCGGTGTGATCCAGCACCACGGACGTATCGCCGCGCGACAGGGCTTCCAGGACGCCGATGGCGTTTTCCAGCGGACGGAAGCTGAACCAGAGAAACAGGTTCAGGCCCACAATGCCGAGGAGCGCCAAGCCAATGCCGGCGAGCAGAGCAACCGAGCGCAGGGTATGCTGCGCCGTCCAGGCTGCGGTATTGTCCTTCAGACTCACTAGGGCGCCGAGCGTGCCGCCGGTGATGCCCTCCACCGGGACGCTGGTGACGGAATAGATCCGCCCGTCCACGCTCTCGCGGGTATAGAGGGGCTGGCGCGGCGTGATGGCGAGTTGCGCGGCCTTCCACAAATCCAAATCGGTGCTGGCGAGCACGCGGTCGCGCACCGAGATTAGCGTGGCCTTGGAGCCGACGCTGTCGGCAAAGCGCTTCACCGAAACCTTGGCGTCGCGGCCCATCACCAGGACGACCTTGCCGCGCTGGGGCAGATTCAGCGTCATCGTGGCGACGATCAGCATGCGGTTGGCCGAGACCAGCCGCGCGCCGGCCGACCGGTTTCCGGCGAAGGCGCGATCGAGTGTTCCCGCGTCCAGGATGCCCCGCACCGAGGGCTCGCCAAACAGCGTGGTGATGTCGCGATCCTCGCCCACCACCTCGAAGACGAGGGAATCGTCTTCCTCGATTCCGAGATCCGAGAGCGCCGCCACCACACCCTGCCGGTTGGCGAAGGTCAAAGCGATGCGCACATTGGAATCGTCTTCGATGGCATCCAATCGCTTCTGGAGGTCGGAGACTTGGACGGCGACGATTTCCCGCCAGAGCGCGGCCTGGCCGGAAATGGCGACGTCGGCTGTGCGCTCCTCTTCAAGACGGTCCCGCACGAGACTCGCGCCCCAGAAGATGCCCATGAGCACAAGGAAGCCGAAGGCGGCCATGAGGGTGATGCGGGTGCGAAGCAGCATCACGCGTCTCCCCGCGGAGGGGCCGGCGGGCGGGTCACGCGGCGCACATGTTCGATTTCGGCCCGCAGGCGGCCGTCAAAGTCCACCGCGAGCAATTCGTCGCCGTAGGATTCGAAGGCTGCGCGCCGCTCCGCGATCCGCCGTTCGCCGGCGATCAGCGCACGGAACGCCGCCGCCAAAGGCCCGCGCCGGGTATTGCGGGGCATCTCGCCGGTTTGCCCGGCCGCGGCCGCCTGCAGCGCCGCCGCCAGTTTGCGGCGCCCTGACGCCAGGGACGCGCCGGCGTAAAACGCCGCTGCGATGGCCGAGAGCGTCGCGCAAATGCCGACCAGCAGCGCGCCACGCCAATACAAGCCGCTCAGCACTGTGCTCAGGGTCGAGGGGGTGGTGGTGACCGCCACCTGACCGAAGGCGACGCCGTCGATGGCCACGGGGGCGACCACCGTATCCACACCCACCACGGGCCCGATGGCGCTGCGCACCTCGCGCCCGTCCGGCCCGCGCAGAACGATGCGGGTAAGGCCCGGCGTGCGCGCCAGCGTTTCGTTGAGATAGGGCTCGACGCCGGGCAGCAGCTTCAAGGGGATGCCGAAGCGCGAAGCCTTTTCGAACTGCATGGCGAGCGAGCGCGCGACGGTCTCGCCGATCAGCCGTGCGTCGCGCCGGGCCGTATCCTCGGCCTCGGTCTTGAACCATTGCATCAGGACAAGGCCGGCACCGCCGCCGACCAGGCCCACCACCAGAAAGGCGACGAGGGCGCAAACCAGCCGGTCGCGGGCACGCGCACCAAGCGGGGCGCCGAGAGGCGCGTCAGTCTTCATCGTCGAGCGCCTCCAGCCGGGCCATCCCCTGTGCCAGGCGCGCATCTTCCTCGCGCCAGCGCTCCCGCACCTGGAGGGCGGCACGCTCCAGCCCACCGACAGGTCCCGAAGGCGCCACCGGTGCTGCGGTGCTTGTATCCCTCAAAATCGCCGCCACACGCCGGAAGGGAATCCCCAGCCAACGGGAGAATAGCAGCGCGATCGCCATCCCCACTGCGAACGCGCCCACCACGATCACCGCGCCATGGGCGGCGACGGCGAGCGCCAGCGATTCCATCCGCGCCACGCGGCTTGCGCCCGACAAGGTCACAGCGATGCCGCCGGCGACGCCGAGGTCATTCTCAAATCGCGTGCCGAAGATGGTCTCGCCGCGAAAGCTCGAATGCCAAGTGCCCTCACTCCGCAGCTTGTTCATCCAGGTCGGGTCCACCGGCTCGCCCACCGAGCCGCGATCCGTGCTGTAGACCGAGCGGCCGGCCGCGTTAAAGATGTCGATCACCACGATGGAGGGATCCTGCGCCTTCTCCCGCTCGATGGTGGATTGGAGCAGGCCGATCTCGTCGAGCATCAGCCCGATTCCCAGATTGGCCTCGGTGGTCTGGCGCAGGGCGCCCAGCAAATGGGCGGCGCGCGCCTGCTCGATCTCGTCATTCACCTGCTCGCCCGCAAAGAAGGTTGCAGCGGGCAAAGCCAGCAAGGTGACCGCGAGGGACACGGCAATGATGAGGAGGAGGCGGCCGAAGAAGGTCATGCCTGAGCTTGAAACGGGAGAATGCGGCGGACGTTACCCGGATGGGCGGTTGCAAACCAGAGCAAACTGCGCAGACTTTGAAGGCGCGTTCATTGTCCTGGGCATGGATGGGCACGGCGGTTTTTTTTCGGTTTCGTCAAAATGTTGAATTCTTGCCTGCTTAGGATACGCCCGCAGTCGGGTGGGGCCGGGCGTGCCACTGCGCGCTGGCACCGCGCCGAGGGGGATTTGGCAGCCGTGCGTCTTTTCTGGTTGGCGGCATGATCCGCACCTCTTTCGGCCTGATCTTGCTTTTTGCCGTCATCGCAGCCGCCTGCGTGGCATTCGGCGCCTATTTCTCCCTCGTCACCCTGCAAACCGCGCACCGCAAGGCGGTCGAAACCCGCTTCGGCGTCACCGCCGAGCGAATCGTCGCGAGCGCGCAGACCGCAGCGGGCCTTGGCATCGCATTGCCGGCGCAGATCACCCTCGCCGATCTCACCCGGCGCGAAGCGCGGCTCGATGAGGCGATCCTGTCCATCGACATCATCGATACCCATGACAAGGTGCTGTTCAGCAGCGATCCCGCCCGCATCACGGATTCCGACGGGAGCCGGCCCGCCAATGCGGTCACCCGCCGGATCGAGAACGACCTTGCCGCGACCATTGGCCGGGTCGTGGTGCGCTATAATCCCGGCGTGCTGGCGGAAGGCGAGAGCGCCCTGGAAGGCGAGTTGCAGACCATGGCCATGCCGACCCTGATCGGCTCTGCGTTCGCCACCATCCTGATCGGCGTTCTTCTTGCGGCCGGGCTCGGCCGGGCAGCCAAGCGCGCCGCCGATCCCTCCCAATGGCCCCGTGCCGCGCGCTCCGCCTTGGCCGAGGCCGAAGCCGCCCATGCAGGCGTGCGGGGAGGAGAGCGGCCATGATCGGGTTGCGGGCCGGCATATCCCTCGCCATCGCCGTCATCTTGTGCGGGGCGCTCGCGGCCATCGGCTTCGCCGCCCGCGACGCGGTGGAGCGCACCATCGTCCCGGCCATTGCGGCGCAGGCGGAATCGGTCGGGCGTTCGGCCGCCTCGCTGGTGGAAAGCGCCATTGCGGCAGGCGTTCCCATGGACCGTCTCGTGGGGGTGGAGTCCTATCTGGAGAGCCTGCGCACCGCCAACCGGGAGCTGGCGGAACTGAAGCTGGTGGACATCGCAGGCCGCAGCCTCGGCAGCGCCGGCGCGCCGCCCGAAGATGACCACGCGACACAGGTCGTGACGTCCGTCACCGCGCGCAATGGTGCGCCGCTCGCGAGCCTCATCATCACGATTGATCCCGGCGTGGTGTCCGACCAGGTGAACGCGCTGCTGGTGGATGTCGCCTTCATCGGCATCGTCTCCCTGCTGGTGGCCCTGGAACTGGTGGCGCTGGTGGTGGGCGCGCGCGGCACGGAGGCCCTGGCGGCGCTGGAGAGCCGGGTCCGCTCCCTGTCCCAGGGGCGCCTGTGGATGCACACGGACGCCGCCGAGCAACTGCCCTTCGTGGCGCCCATCGACAAGCATGTCGCGCTGCTCCATGCCCGCCATGAAAAAGCACGCGCCGAGGCCGCCCGGCGCGGCGATACCGAGGCGGTCCTCAATCTCGATGCCCTGAGCGCCCGCACCGGCCTTGGCACGGTGCATGCCGGCGAGAACCACGCCGCGACCGTGATCCGGCCGGCGCTGTTCCTGTTCATGATGGCCGAGGAATTGGCGCGCCCCTTCTTGCCGAGGCTCGCCGGCACCATGGCGCCGGCCAATCTCGATCTGAGCCGCGACCTTGCCATCTCGCTGCCCATCGTCGTGTTCATGGCCGCGGTCGCCCTCAGCCAATTGCCGTTCGCGGTCCTCTCCGAGCGGCTCGGGCGGCGGCGCGGCTTCGTCATCGGGGCGGCGCTTGCCGCTTTGTCCTATGCCGGTTCGGCCTTCGCCACGGATTACTGGCTGTTTCTCGCCACAAGGGCCACGGCCGCCATCGGCTATGCGCTGGTGTTCGTTTCCGCGCAGGGTCATGTGATCGACCATTCCCGGCCCCAGGAGCGCACCGCCGCCCTTGCCGTCTTTGTGCGCGCCATCATGGTTGCCGGGCTATGCGGCCCGCCCATCGGCGGTGTGCTGGCGGACCGGCTCGGTGACCACATGGCCTTCTTCGGCTCCGCGACGCTCGCGGTGCTCGGGCTGCTGGTCGCCGCGCTTTCCATGCCGCGCTCCGTGCCGGTGCGTGACGCTGCCGGGGTCTCGGGCGCCGACCTTATGGCCGCTTTGAAAGCCCCGCGCCTCGCCGCGCTACTGTTCGGTTGCGCCTTTCCGGCAAAGTTCCTGCTCGTCGCCATCTGCTTCTTCCTGGTTCCGGTGGAGTTGCAGAGGCAGGGCTACAGCGCGGCGGCCATTGGCCGCCTGCAGATGATCTACCCCATCCTCATGGTGGCGGCGGTTCCGCTGTTCGCGAGCCTCGCCGAGCGCCATGATGCGCGTGCCGGCTTCGTGCTCACCGGCGGGCTGGTGGCAGGGGGCGGTGCGCTGCTGCTCCTGTTCGGCACCTCGCCCTGGATCGTCGCCGCTGTGCTGGCGCTCCTCGGGCTCGGGCAAGCCATGTCCATCGCGCCGCAATCCGCCCTGGTCGCCGAATCCGCCCGCCATATGCCGGGCGGGCGCTCCGCCGGGGTCCTCGGCCTGTTCCGCCTCATCGAGCGCACGGGCAATGCGACCGGGCCGGCGGCGGCAGGCTTCCTGCTCGCGACGGCGGGATTTGCTTCCGCGAGCGCGGCGATCGGTTTAATGGTGGTGCTTGGCGCTCTCGGATTCGCCTTGAGCGGGCGCTCCCGCGCATCCGGACAGGATCGCGCCGGACCAGGCGCAGCCACATCGACAGAAGGCAGCAGGGTGTGATCGACCGCCGTTCACTTCTCTCCCTCGGGCTGGGTGCGGGCGCCGTCGGCGTCACGGGCCTCGGCTCCGCCCATGCGCAACAGATCGTCCAGGAGCGGCCCTACCGCATCTTGATGCTGACCTTCCGTGGCGAGACCGAAGTGGAGCGCGGCTTTCGGTATTTCTTTGACGCGTCGGGCGTGAAGGTGGATTTCCTCACGCGCGATGTGGACCGCAACGCCGCGCGGGTGCGCCCGATCCTCGACGAGGTGCTGCCCACCTTCAAGCCCGACCTCATCTACACCTACGGCACGCCGAACACGCTGGCGGTGGTCGGCCCCTATGACGCGCCGCCGGACGCGCCCTTCGTGCGCGACATCCCGGTGGTGTTCGCGCTGGTCGCGGCGCCGGTGCGCAGCAAGATCGCGCCCTCCATCACCTCCTCCGGCCGCAATGTGACGGGCGCGGTGCATGTGGTTCCGACCGACGTGCAGATGCGCGCCATGCAGACCTACAAGCCCTTCACCAAGGTCGGCGTCATCTATTCGCCCAACGAGACCAATTCGCTTGTGATCGTGAAGGAAATCCAGGCCTTCTGCGATTCCATCGGCGCCTCGCTCATCACCCAGCCGCTGAATATGGCCGGCAATGTGCCCACGGGCGACGGGGTCGAGCAATTTGTGAAAGATATGCGCACGAAGGGCGCGGACTGGCTCTATCTGCCGCCCGATACCTTCCTCGCCACCATCTTCAATCGCATCGCCCCGGTCGCCATCGATGTGGGGCTACCCACCTTTGGTTCGACCGAATTCTTCCTGCGCGATGGCGACGGGCTGGTGGGCCTGGTCTCGCGTTATTATTCGGTGGGCCAGCTCGCGGCATCCAAGGCGATCGAGATCCTGGTCCAGCATCGTCCGCCGCAGGACATTCCGATTGAAACCCTCAAGCGGTTTGCCCTCATCATAAATATGAAGGTGGCGAAGCAGCTCGGCGTCTACCCGCCCATCGTCATGCTGAACTATGCCGAGGTCATTACGTGATGCCGGCGGCGGTGTCCGCGGAGCCGCTGCTCACCTGGCGCGAGCTTGGCCCCGATGATCTGGACGAACTCGATGCCCTGCATCGGCTCTCCATGGGGCCGGTGGTGCGCCCCGAGATTGTGAAGCCGGAATCCAAGGCCTATTTCCAGAGCATTCTTCAGGGCCGCGGACAGGCGATCGGGGCGTTCGCCCCGCATCTCGTGGCCTATGGAATCCTCCAGCACGATCATGCCCCCGCCGACCGGTGGGAGGATGAATTGCGCGTGGCCGCGGACACGCCCATCGGACGTCTCGCCGGTGCCTCGGTCCATCCCGAGTTTCGCGGGCGCCGGCTCCAGCGCGCAACAGTGAGCGCCCGAATCGCCATGGCGCCACGCGGCATGCTGCTCTTCTCGACCGCCGCGCCCGCCAACACGCCAAGCTGGGCCAACCTGCTGGCGGAAGGCTTCAATATCCACCGCATCGTCCTGCGCTATGGCGGCTATGCCCGTTATCTGATGGTCCGCGACCGCGCGCTGTATGACCAGACACAGGCGGTCCTTGTGGATCCCATGGATGACGCGCGGCAAGCCGATCTCTTCGCGCAGAATTGGCATGGATTCGCCCGCGCGCGCCTCCCCTCGGGCGCGCCCGGCCTGCTCTTCGCGCCGCCTCTGTCCCGTACGACCTGAGCCACCCAGAGGGTCTTCGGCGGGCCAATGAACGACGCGCGCGCGATGGATTGCCGCCGCCGCCGCGTCCAGCTAGCTTTGTCGCGGATTGCGTGATCCTGGGTCGGGCATGGTCTCCCCGAGCGTCACCGGCCACTGGCGAAGCCGAACAATGAGCCAAGAAGACGGGCCCCGCGTGTCCATGACCCTCCCGCACGATCCCGAGATCCTGTCGTCCATCGCCATCGACGCCGTGGTGGACGACATCGCGAAGGTCTCCATCTGGATGGGGGAGTTGGAGGAGGAGCACGACTGGCCGGCGCCGCTGCGCTTCGGGCTGGAATTGTCGGTGGAAGAAGCCCTCGCCAATGTGATCACCCACGCCTTCGAGGATGGGGGCTCTGACCCGCTCATTCGCGTCGAATATTTCCGGCCCGCGCCGGAGAGTGTCGGGATGCGCATCCTCGACAACGGTCCGCCCTTCGATCCGACCGCAGTCGACAGCCCACATCTTGCGGAAGATGTGGAAAGCGCGCGAATTGGCGGGCATGGCGTGCGCCTCATGCGCCACTTCCTGAGCCATATCGGCTATGTGCGCCGCGACGGCCTCAATCAATTGACCCTGGTGGCCGGACCAAAGGCGCAGGATTGAGGTCGGGACCGACCGCAGCTTATCGCCTCCCGCTCGACTGCTTGTCCAAGAAGGTGTCCCGTGCTCGCGTCCGCTGAACTTCTGGCTGGCCTCGGCCTGCTTTTCATCGGCCTCAAGCTCCTCAGCGGCCACCTCCAGCAAGCCATGGGCCGGCGCGTGCGCATCCTGCTGAAAGGCGCCACCCGCTCGCGCCTAGTCGGCTTCGTCAGCGGCGGCCTCACCGGAGCCATCATCCAATCCAGCAATGCGGTCACGCTTATCACCGCCAATCTGGTCCGCAGCGGCGCTTTGACCATCCGCGACGCCATCCCGGTGGTGGCGGGCGCCAATGTGGGCACGTCCGTATTGGTTTTCGTCGCCTCGGTGGATGTGAAGGTGGCGGTCTTCTACCTCGTTGCGCTGGTCGGCCTTTGCTACCAGTTCAAGCTCGACCGCACGCCGGCGCGGCGCGAATGGCTCGGCGTCCTGCTTGGCCTTGCGCTGCTGTTCCTTGGGCTCAGCTTCATCAAGCTGGCGCCGCAGCATATTTCCGCGGCGGCGGTGGCCGCGCTGCTCGGGGACATTTCGGCGCCGCTCGGCTTCCTCGCGGGCTTTGTGGTGGCCATGGTGACCCAGTCCGCCTCCACCGCAGCCATCCTGTGCCTCGCCTCCATCGGCATCGGCGCCATCGGCCTTGTGGACAGCTTCTACATCGTGCTGGGCGCCAATCTTGGATCCGGAGTGGCGGCGCTGGTGAGCGCCGGCGGCCTGAAAGGCACGGGCCGGCAGCTCTGCTTCGTGCACATTTTCGTGAAGGCTGTGGGCTGCGCCGTCGTGTTCCTGATCTGGCTGACGCTGCCCCTGGCCGGGTTCGACCCCGCGCTGCTGCTCCAGCAGGTGGGCCGGGATCAGCCGGGCTTCGTCATCTCGGTCCTGTTCCTGGTGCTGCAATTGACGGGCGGCGCGGCGGTGACGGTGTTCTGCGCCGCGAGCGAGGCGCTGGCGCGACGGCTCAGCCCGCCCACTCATGAGGACCACGTCTCCCAACCGCACTTCATCAGCGACGAGGCCATGGCGGATCCGCCCTCCGCGCTGGAACTGGCGGCGCGGGAGATCAGCCGGCTGATCCGCCATCTGCCCGACCTCCTGCCCGACCTCGATCAGCGCCACGCCGACGACAGCGCCCGCCGCGCGGCGCAATGGCGGGGGGGCCGCGCCATTTGCGATGCCACCGGGCAGTTCCTGGTCGAATTG
>JASBUY010000416.1 GCA_030147645.1 Aquabacter sp.
GATGGCGGCGATCACCGCCGCTTCATCCGCTTCCGCCGGCAGCCCGAGGGCGGCCCGCGCCTGCACGATAAAGTCCATGTCGTCAGTGCTCCGGGAATGGAGGGTTTTGAGCTGGGGGAGGTTGGGCGTGTTCACGAGGGAAGCGCGCGCGATCGACGCCACGCGGCCGGTGCCCTGCTCAATCATCAGAGCCGGGCTGAGACCGCGATACGCCTTGTCCGCCATCAGCGATTGGCCGGACGTGGTCCACTCGACCTTGCCCCAGATGCCGTCCGCTCGCGCCTGAAGCTCCACGATCCAGCCGCGCGCGGGAGTCGAGCCGCCTTTCGGCGCGGCAAGGTCGATGGCGTGGTTTTCGTCGATGGGCAGCTTGCCGCCGGCGAGCGACGCGGCGATCACCGCCTGCGCATCCGTGAGGTGATACGGCCCTCGCCCGTCCACACCGCCGAACGTGCCGGCGGGAACCAGGTGCACCCAGTCGGGCACCGGGTCGGCCGGGAGAGCGGAGAAAAGATGAGCGCGGATCTGAAGCATGTCCGCGACGATGCCCGGCCCTGGACTGCCGGGAAATGACCCCAAATCGGGTCTTAACCTCGCTTGAGGTGGAGGCGGCGACCGCGCGAGGGGCAATCGCCAGGGAGGCCGCAGGACGGGCGGGAGGGTCGAACCCCCATCTTCGGCCGTCACGCCGGCTGGAGCCGCTCAGAGCCGCCTCTTTGGCCTCTTATTGTGCTCTAAGAGGCCGATGGAGACCGGCGGGGAGCACGAGAGCCCCCGATTTGGTCTCACGCCACCCATAAGACCATTACCGCATCGCCCGGTCCAGAGCGTCCACGATGGTCTCCTCGATCATGCGCGCATCCTCGGTGGAGACGCCGAGATAGGGGCGCGCCGGAATGGTCACGCTGTCGGCCTCCACCAGACCGCCCGACAGGAAGAAGCGCAGGTGCGTGGCCTTCACCGGGACGATGGTGGCGCCGTACTGGTGGACGGCGGCATAAATCTTGTTGGTGCCCACCTCGACCGTATCGGCGCCGGCGCGGAAGGTGATGGAGCCCATGAGGCCGCCGCGCATGGCGCTCTCGCGCAGGATGCCGGGGCCGCGCTTGATGGCCTTGTACGCGGGCAGCAGCGGCGCCCACGGATTGCCCTCCGGGTCCACGGCCTGTTCGAAGCGTGTGTGGGTGCCCTCGACCAAACCTACGCCGACCGCGCGCATGATGGGCGTCGTGTTGCTCATCACTCGCCCGAGCTGACGGAAGGCGCGGATGGCGGCGTCACCCACCATCTTCGTTTCGAGCGTCACACCGGCCATGCCGTCTCCCCCAGCTCCATCATATTGCCGACGCGGGCCGCCGGGCCTATATTGTGAAGGAGCGCTTGAGCCAATTCGTTTCTCCGGGCTCGCCCCGAGGGGAAGGTGACGTTCCCCCAGGCGCTCATTCCACCCTCTCGATCTTCAGAAGCCGCCGTGCCAGGCGCGCCATGCGCCGCTCTCCCACCTCCTGGAAGGATGGCACGATCAGGCGTGAGCCCCCTCCGGGCTTCTTCACGCTGCGCACCACCAGCATCATCTTGCGGCCGTCCAGCTCCTGGATCAGGTGGAGCTGCGGCTGTCCGCCGGTGGTCGCGGGCTTCGGATCGAGCCATGCCTGCCCGAAATTGAGGATCTCCTGGATGCGTGCCCAGTCGCGCGCTGTCACCTCGGGGTGAGCCGCGCTCGCGGCGCCGCCCATTTCCTCTGCCCGGCCCGCGACCTTGAGCACGCGGAAAGCGGACACCTCCAGGGGCCGACCACCTGCGAGCGCCATGTGCTGTGTCAGCTCGGCGGGCATTCTGCCGGCCACGATAGAGGCCGCGCGGTCATTGATCTCGCCATCCAGCACGCGTCGCGCGAACGTCTCCACCGCTTCATCCGGCTGTGGGGGAATGACTTCTCCCCGTCCGCCCGGCTCGCCGGGAAGGCGGACGGTGGTGAGCTCGTCGTCGCTCCCCGCCGGCGGTGGGCGCGGCCGAGCGGGCCGCGACAGGGGGGCAGGTGGCGAAGGGGCAAGTGGCGTAAGCGCAGGCGGCACGACGGGCTCCGGCGCCCGCATGGTCGCCGTTGCCGGAACCTCCGCCAGCCCGGCCCATTCCTGGCCGACATTGTATTCGAATCCAGGGTCGATCCCCTCCGGCACCATGCTCGTCTTGCCGGTCTTCTTGTTCGTGTAGGGCTTGAGCTTGATCTCCGGGGCCGCGTCCGGCCCGCTCTTGCCCATGCGCTGCAGGCCGCGTGCGGAGACGGGACGGGTGCGGCAGCCGCAGCCCCAGCCGTTGGGCGGATAGTGCGTGTCCCAGAAAGCATCATCGGCCCGCAGCGTCACGCCGTTCCACGCCAGATGCTGCGGGCGCGGATGCTTCGCCCCTGAATGCACGTATTGCCAGTAGGGAAAGGCGGCGAGGGTTTCCGGCTCAGTCTGCTGTTTGTACCGGCCCGCCGCGTAGGCGGTGCCAAGGTTGGTCTCGTAGATCACGCGAGACCGCCACCCCGGCTTACCCGTGTGCTCCCAGCCATGTTTGGTGACGAGACCGTCGAAGCTCTTGTGGAAGTCCTTGAGGCTGGTGCCTTGCTCCAGTGCCCGCGCCACCTCGCGCCGGAAATCGCCCACGAGCGCATCCGTCGTGGCGCCCGCCACCGTGAACGACTTGACGTTGGCGCGCCCCTGCACATCGAGATAGCTCTCAGACGTGACGTTGGCCTTCGCCTTCAGGAAGTCGATGGCTTCCTCAAACGGCAGATCCGTCGCGCTGGCGATGGTGGTCAACCTAGCAGGCTCCAAAGGAGAGCCCAGCCGAGCAGACCATTCAAGGCGAGCGAACCAATGAGCACCCGCCGGTGAGTGGTCCGGCGCGCCAGCTCGCGTTCAAGCAACCATTCGTAACGGGTGCGCCCGTCAAGCCAGCTCACGCCTCCCCCCGCAGCTCATCCACCAGCGCTGCCTGCCCCACCAGATGCGCCAGCACCATGCCCCGCTGCATCGCCTCCGCATATCGGGTGGGATCGAGCTGCAGCCGGTCCATCGCGCTCTGAAGCTCCTTCAGGTCGCCGCCCGAGGCCATCACCCCCTCTATGAGCGTGAGGATCTCGCCCGTCAGCCCGGCCATGGCGCCCTCCATGTCCTGCGCGAGGCGGGCGGTGAGGCGGTCCACATATTCGGGCGGCGGCGCGGCGGCGTGGAGCGAGACGAGATGGCGGGTCAGCTCCCCCGCCGGGCGCGGAGGCGCCGCCGGCGGCGCGCTCAAGGCTGGCCCGCCGGGCAGGCCCGGCAGCACGGGCGCCGGAGCCAGCGCCCGGCCGCCCACCACCCGCACCGGCTTGCCATCCACGTTCTCGGCCTTCTCGGTGACGCCGAGGCGGGCGAGCACCTGGCTCTCCTCCACCTCAAGGCCGAGCGGACCGAGCTTCGCCAATGCGTCGACGAATTCGGCGAGCGGCACCTCATCCGGGCGGCCGATGACGATCTTGGGATAGCGGGCTTGTGGCCCGAAATTCAGGTCGATGATGATCGGCACGAGCTGGCGCGTCAGGGTGGCCGAAACGAGCAGAGCATCCGCCCTCTCCAGATCCTCCTGCACGAGGCGGTGCGTTCGGCCGGATGCGTAGCTGCCGGGGCTCGCATCCGTGGTGGCGGTCTGGCCCAGCACCACCTTGGAGATTTGCTTGTCGATCCAATCGCAGCGCCGTTCGTACAGCTCGCTGCCCTTCGTGACGTCGCCGACCTCGATAAACTCGATCTCCATCGACTTCGGGATGATCGCTGCGCAATCCCCGGCGATGTTCGCCACCGCCCGCCACAACACGTTGCGCTCCTGGTCGGTGGCGTTCCCATCGTATTTCCCGACGCGCACCGGCTGGCCGTAATTCTGCACGAAGACCGCCCAGTCCCGCTGCGTGAAAGCCTTGTACATCCACCCCCAGGACGCCACGAGCGCAAGGCCGCCGCGCACGGTGAGGCCGGATTTCGCCTTGTGCCGGTGGACGATGAACTTCGCGGGATTGAGCGGCTCGCAGCCGACGCCCTCGCGCAGCAACGGTTCATCCAGGGAGACCTGATCCAGCTTGAACCAGCGCTGCGGGCGGTAGATCAGCTCCTTCGGCACGACCAGATCGGGCGAGGAATCCCAATCGATCTCCAG
>JASBUY010000430.1 GCA_030147645.1 Aquabacter sp.
GATGGCGCGGCCGGCGAGGTCGATCTCCGCGATGCGCGAGACATAGGTGAGCTGGAGCAGACCAAGTCGCTTGGCGATGCCGGGGCCGACCTGCGCCGTGTCGCCGTCAATGGTCTGCTTGCCGGTGAAGACGATGTCGGGCGCGCCGAACGTCTCGGAAATCTTGGCGATGGCGGACGCGAGCGCGAACGAGGTCGCGAGTGTGTCCGAGCCCGCAAAGAAGCGGTCGGTGAGCAGAACCGCCCGATCCGCGCCGAACGCCAGCGCCTTGCGCAGCGAGTCGCAGGCCATGGGCGGGCCCATGGTCAGAACCGTGACCTCGCCGCCCTGCGCGTCCCGCAGGCGCAGGGCCTCCTCAAGGGCGAACAGGTCATAGGGATTGATGACCGTCGGCACCCCCTGGCGCATGATCGTGTTGGTCACGGGATGAACCCGGATCTGCGCCGAATCCGGCACCTGCTTGAGACAGACCACGATATGCACGCCGGCTCCCTCCTGTCGGTCTGCCCCTCTCCTCGCATCAGCCGTGCCAGGACATCAGACGTTTGAAAAACAATGATTTTTCGCACCTGAAACAAAACACCCCGCCATTGGCGGGGTGTCGGTGTCGGGTTTGCGACAGGACGCGTCAGGTGCGCTCCACACCCTCGAACAGGGCCGTGAGCGGGACGAAGGCGCGGGGCACGGGCGGCGCCTGGGGGTCGCGCTCCTTCAGCACCTTGAACACCCGCTCCGCCAAGGGCGAGGAGCGCTCGAAGTCCGCATAGGCGCGCGCCAGCGTCTCCCGGCAGGCGGCCTCGATCTCCGCCTCGGCCCAGCCCTCGAAGGGCGTGGCTGAAAGATACTGGCCCATGCGCTTCAGGATATGCAGGCGCGCCACGTTCAGCACCTGCGGATCGCATGGAACGCCGAGGCGGGCGAAGACATCCTCGGCACTGGACAGGCCCTTCAATTCCTCAAGGACACCCATGGCCCTCTCCCTTCCTGGCATGTGAGCGGAGTTTCGCATTCGATTCGCGGCGCCGAAGCGTCCTCGCCCGGCAGGCGCGTTGCGCCGCGCAGATGGGCGACGCGGGCCTCCAGGAATTCGATGCGGTCCAGCAGCGAGGCGATGGCCTCGCCCACCGGGTCGGGCATCAGATGATGCTCCAGATCGATCCGCCCGTCGCCCAGCCGGCGGCGATCGGCGGGCGGCTTCACCACCCGACCGGGAATGCCGACCACGGTCATGGCCGGCGGCACGTCGTCGATGACGACGGAATTCGCCCCGACCCGGGCGCCCGCGCCCACCGTGATCGGCCCGAGGATCTTGGCGCCCGCACCCACGAGCACGCCGTCGCCCAAGGTCGGATGGCGCTTGCCCGGGCTCCAGGATGTGCCGCCGAGCGTGACGCCGTGATAGAGCGTGACGTCGTCGCCGATTTCCGCCGTCTCTCCCACCACGACGCCCGCGCCGTGGTCGATGAAGAAGCGCCGGCCGATGCGCGCGCCGGGATGGATGTCCACAAGCGTCAGGCCGCGCGCCAGCCAGGAGAGGAAGCGCGCGGAAAACTTGAACCCGCCGCGCCACAGGCAGTGGGCGATCCGGTGCCAGCCCAGGGCATGGACGCCGGGAAAAAGCAGCACCACCTCCAGCGTGGTGCGGGCGGCGGGATCGCGCGAGCGCACGCAGCCCACATCCTCGCGCACCAGGCGCCAGAAGCCGGCGGCGGCGGGCGCAGGAGCCGCGCGGCCGGCGCGGTGGTGTGTGCCGCCCATCAGCATGGTCATGCCCCGACCGGCTTCGCCCGGCGCCGCACGGCGGCTTCGGCGAAGGCGTCCTCATAGAATTCCCGCAGGATGGCGGGGGGCACGACGCCCTTGGTCCGCGTGGCGAAGGCGCGCACCCGCTCCAGCACGGCGCGCCCGCGCTGGGCATCCACCTGGAGGCCCTGGTCGGCCAGCGCCTTCTGGATGGCGGCAAGGCCCGAATGCTTGCCGATGACCACCGTGTGGTCGCGCCCGAGCATTTGCGGGCTCAGCGCCTCATAGGTGCTGCGGTCCTTCAGCAGGCCCGAGACATGGATGCCGGATTCATGGGTGAACACATCCTCGCCCACGATCGCCTTGGCGCGCGGCAGGGGACGCCCGGCCGCCTCGCAGACCTTGACCGCAAGCGCGCGCAAGGCGCCGGGATCGATGCCGCAGTCGAGCCGCGCGGTCTGGCGCAGCGCGATCGCCACCTCCTCCAGCGCCGCATTGCCCGCCCGTTCCCCGAGCCCCGTCACGGTGACGCTGGCATGGCACGCGCCGCCCATCACAGCCGCCAGCGTATTGGCCGTGGCAAGGCCGAGATCGTCATGGGCGTGGAACTCCAGCTCCAGGTCGCTCGCGACGCACACCCGGCGCACCAGGGCATAGGCGGTGAACGGGTCCAGCACGCCGAGCGTGTCGGCGAGGCGCAGCCGGAACGCGCCCGCCTGCTGCGCCACGCGCGCGATGCGGCACAGGAAGTCGGGGTCCGCCCGCGAGGCATCCTCGCACCCCACCGCCACCGAGAGACCGAGCGAGCGGGCGAGGCCGACCACCTGCTCCACGGTTTCCAGCGCCCAGGACCGGTCCCGTCCGAGCTTTCCCGCAAGCTGGGTGTCGGAGGCGGGAATGGACAGGTTGACCGCCGTGAGGCCCGCGGTGACGGCCGCCATGAGATCCGCCTCGCTCATGCGGCACCAGGCAGCGACGCGCGCGGGCAGGCGGAGTGAGGCGATGGAGCGCAGCGTCTCGATCTCCTCATCCCCCATGGCGGGGGTTCCCGCCTCGATCTCGGGGACACCGGCGCTCACCAGCGCCTCGGCCAAGGCGAGCTTCTCCTTGCGGGAGAAGGCGACGCCCGGCGCCTGCTCGCCGTCGCGCAAGGTGGTGTCATTCAGGAAGACCGCGCGTCCCGCACAGGGGAATGCAGAGCGGCCGCTGATCTGATCCAGCATGATGACCTCCCCGGTCCGGTGGGCCGCGCCCGCCTCAGGCATAAACGGGGTTGAAACGGGCTTCGCCGCCGCTGCCGTCCCAGAACGGCGAGAGGGCGCGCAGCTTCTCGATGATGCCGGGCATCACCTCGATCACGTGCTCCACCTCGGCGCTGGTGCTGTCGCGCGAGAGCGAGAAGCGGATCGCGCCATGGGCGGCCGTGTAGGGAATGCTCATGGCGCGCAGAACATGGGAGGGCTCCAGCGAGCCGGAGGTGCAGGCCGATCCCGAGGAGGCGGCGATGCCCGCGCGGTTCAGCAGGAGCAGGATGCCCTCGCCTTCGACGAACTCGAACGCCACGTTGGCGGTGTTGGGCAGCCGGTTCTCCACGTCGCCGGTGACAAAGCAGCTCGGAATGCGCTGGAGCAGGCCCTTTTCGAGCCGGTCGCGCAGATCGCGCACGCGACCATTCTCATCGGCCATGTGCTCCCCGGCGAGGCGCGCGGCGGCGCCGAGCGCGACGATGCCGGGGGTGTTCTCCGTGCCCGCGCGCCGCCCCCGCTCCTGCTGGCCGCCCTTGATCTGGGGACGAAAGCGCGTGCCCCGGCGCACATAGAGGGCGCCGATGCCCTTGGGCGCGTGCAGCTTGTGGCCCGACAAAGAAAGCATGTCGATGGCGGTGGATTTCAGGTCCATGGGCACCTTGCCCACGGCCTGGACCGCATCGGTATGGAACAGGATGCCGTGGGCCTTGGCCATCTCGGCAAGGCGGGCCACCGGGAACAGCGTTCCCGTCTCGTTATTGGCCCACATGATCGAGGCGATGGCGACGCGCTCCGACAAGGCCGCCTCATAGGCATCCATGTCCAGGCGGCCTTTCGCATCCACCGGGATCACATGAACCTTGATGCCCCGGTTCTTCTCCAGCCAGGCGCAAAGCGAGAGCACGGCGGGATGCTCCACGGCGCTGGTGATCACCTCGCGCCGGCGCGGACTCGATTCGAGGGCGGAGAGGATGGCGGCATTGTCGCTCTCGGTGCCGCCCGAGGTGAAGATGATCTCATGGTCGTGCTCCGCGCCCAGGAGCGCCTGAAGCTCGCGGCGTGCGCCGCGCACCGCCGCGCCCACTTCCGCGCCGAAGGCATGGAGCGAGGAGGCATTGCCGAACTGCTCGGTGAAGAAGGGCAGCATGGCCTCCAGCACGCGGGCATCGACCTTGGTGGTGGCATTGTTGTCGAAATAGACCGGCTTCATGCGCGCCTCCGCAGGCAGGACTGGACGAGGACGGGCCGGAGCGAGACCGGCCCGGGGGCTATTTCACCGGCACGACGCGCAGCGGCAGGCCGAGCTTTTCCATGAGGCGCTGCTGCACGCCGGAAATGGTCACGGAGGCCATCTGGCAGCCGACGCAGGCCCCCGAGAGCCGCACCGAGATGGTGTTGCCGTCCACATCCACCAGCTCGCAATCCCCACCATCCTGCTGGAGGAAGGGGCGCAGCTCCTCGATCGCCCGGTCGATCAGCTTGATGCGTTGGACCGCGGTAAGCGGGGCGGGGCTTGCGGGCGGGGGAACGAGGCCCGCGAGCGGGCTCTGGCGCGGCGCGAGGGCGGAGAGCGGGACGCTCACCGGGGCGGCGGCGGCGGGCTTTGTCGCCGGCCCAGCGCCGCGCGGCTTGCCCTTCAGGCTGCGCGGATCGATGGAGCCGACGCGATAGGCCGCGCCGGCGGCGATCACGCCTTGCTCGGCCATGTCCGCGTTGACGCGCGCGAGCACCTCCTCGATGGACTCAAAGCAGGTGAGACATCCCCCGCCCGCCTTGGTGTAGAAGGTGACCTGCTCCGGCGTCGTGAGCTTGTTGGCCCGCACCGCGCGCTCGATCATGCCCTCGTCCACGCCGAAGCACTTGCAGACCAGGGCGCCTTCCTCGTGGTCGTCCTCCCAGGTCTCGCCGCGATAATGGGCGACCGCCGCCTGGAGCGCCTCATAGCCCATGACAGAGCAGTGCATCTTCTCGGGCGGCAAGCCGCCGAGAAAGTCCGCAATGTCCTGGTTGGTGAGCGCCAACGCCTCGTCCAGGGTCTTGCCGATGACGATTTCAGTGAGCGCGGAGGAGGAGGCGATGGCCGAGCCGCAGCCGAAGGTCTGGAACCGCGCCTCGGTGATGACGTCGCTTTCGGGATCGACCTTGAGCATGAGCTTTAAGGCATCGCCGCAGGCGATGGCGCCCACTTCGCCCACCGCATTGGCATCGGCCAGCAGGCCGGCGTTCTTCGGGTTGAAGAAATAATCCTTCACCTTGTCCGAATAGTCCCACATGGCCGCCCCCTCAGCCGAAGGACTTGCCGCAGGCGCATTTGGACGCCGCGTTGGGATTTTCGAAGACGAAGCCGGAATTCTCCAGCGCGGTCACGAAGTCGATGCGCATGCCGGAGACCAGCGGCTGGGAGCGGTCGTCGATGAACAGCTTCACGCCCGCCTGCTCGATCACCATGTCGCCGCTGCGCGACTGGCTTTCCAGGCCCATCATATATTTGAAGCCGGCGCATCCGCCCGCCTCCACCATGATGCGCAGGCCCTCGGCCGCGTTCGAGGTCTGGGCCAAGGCGGATTTGACCGCGGCGACCGCATTCTCCGTCAGCGTGATCATGTCGGACTCCCTCGCCGGAAGATGGTTCCGATCCGGATCTCGCAAGCGGTGTGCCAAAGTTTAAATTATTGAAATGTAATCGCTTTCAGCAAATGCGACGGTGTCGGAAATCCGACATGTCGGCTCCGCGCCCCGGCGGGGCGGCGGATTCACGACACGCTCATCCCGGAACCAGCATCACCTGCACGTCGGCCGGCGGTGCCGCATAGGGGGCGGATGTCACCAGGATGTCGGCGCCGGTCGCGGCATATTGCGCGGCGTTGGCGGCGGTCACGCCGCCCGCCACCGCCACCAGCGGCCGGACGGGCAGCCCCGCGACAGCGCGTACCAGATCTGCCACCGCCTCCACCGTCATCTTCTCGCACTGGAGCACGTCCGGCCCGGCCGCAAGCAGGGCGTCCGCCTCGGCGCGGCTTGTCACCTCCACCACCAGCTTCTTCTCGGGCGCGCGGCGGCGCAGATCGCGCAGGGCGGCCACCGGATCGGAGAGGAAGGCGCGATGCTCGGGAAACACAAGCAGCGTCTCCGACAGGCCGAGACGGTGCGGATCGGCACCCCCCGCCTGGATGGCCTGGATCATGAGCCGCTTGCTGCCCGGAAAGGTCTTGCGGGTGGTCACGATGGCGATGTCGGGCGCGACCGCGCGCGCCGCATCCACGATGACCGCCGTGGCGCGGGCGATGCCCGAGAGATATTCCATGCCGGTCTGCGCCACCTTCCAGGCGGTATGGAGCGCGCCGGCCGCACCCGCCGCCTCCAGCACCACGTCGCCCGCCTCGACCCGCACCCCGGATCGGGCGCGCACGCGCCCGTCTGCGCCCGCCCGCTGAAGGAGCGCCAGCGCCAGCTCCGTGCCGCAGACGCAGCCGGGGCCGCGCATGCGAAACACCATGTGGGCCGGCACGTCGCCGATGCCCAGAAGACGGGTGGTGAGGTCGCCATGGGGCGCATCCTCGTCCAGCAGCGCGTCGGCGAGGGCGAGAGGAATCCGCATGCCGCCTCCTACGGCAGGGCCGTGCCCTGTGTCAGTGGGGGGCGCCCGCCGTGAGATGATGGGCTCCGAGATGGTCGAGCGCGTCAAGCACCGCCTCGGCGATGCGGCGCGGGCGCTCCGCGAGGCCGAGCCAACTCGGCGGCCCCTCCATCGCGGGATCGATTTCGGCGAGCTTCAGCCCGTCCGGCACGTCCACCGCGCTGCGCACCAGTCCGCGCAGATGTCCGCACAGAGGAGCCGCGACCGGCACCCCGCCGCAGGTGCCGACACACTCTCCCGCCGCCACCTTTTGCCCGATGGCATGGTCCGTGACCCAAAGCCCGCCGCGCGGCGCCCGCGCGAAGCGCTCGCGTCCGGCCCCGGACAGGAGCGCCGAGCGGCCATGGGCGGCGAGGGTCGTCCCCGCCCGCAGCAGGCCGATGGCCTCGGGGGCGGTCTCGATGGCGACATCCACATGGCGCCCGGGGGAAAAGCCCGGGCCAAGGCCAATGGTTGCGCGGGCAAAGGGGCGGATATCCACCTTGAGCGTGCGCATGCGCATGCGCGCATCCACGAGGACATCGATCAGTCCCAGGCACAGAAGGTCGCCAAGTTCCAGCATGGTCACGCAAATGGCCGAGCGGTCGGTGCAGGCGTTCAGGATTTCGACGAGGCTCCCCGCAGCCCGCGCATCGACACCGGCGAGGGAGGCGCAGCCGGCGAGGAGCGCATCGTCATAGGCCATGGTCCGGCGCAGAACCGGCTGTGCGGGATCGCGCGAGAGCACGACCCCATGGCCCTTCAGGAACAAGGCCCGCCCGACGGCGGAGGCGACATCATTGGTGCCAAGAACCACCGCGAGCGGCGCGCGGCGCGCCGGTATGAAGGAATTTTCGCCGCGCATCGGTCCTCCGGCAGGCCTTCGCGCCCGGACGGCCGGGTGCTGGAGCCTAGGGAAAGCGACTTTCGTGCCAGCCCCGCACAGCGCGCATCCGGGCGGTCTCTGCCGGCCAAACGGCGGAACGGTGTGCGCAAAGCGACGCGATACGACAGCGGCCCTGTCGCAAACCCGACAGGCCCGCCCGCTCAGCACCGCCGCGCCTTGGAATGATTTGAATTTCCAAGGCCCCCTCGGATGGCATGGCCCTTGCTGCCTTGCCGTGAACCGGGCCAGCGGCCCTCACCTTTGTCTGCGGAGACAGATTCATGCTTGGGATCGGCAGCCTGCTTCCGGCCTTTTCCGTCGTCGGCGTGAAGCCGGGCTTCAATTTCCACGAAGAAAACGGCCAGACCGCCTTCGATACGCTCACCGAGGCGAGTTTCCCCGGCAAGTGGAAGATCATCTTCTTCTATCCGAAGGACTTCACCTTCGTCTGCCCGACCGAGATCGCGGAATTCGCGCGTCTCGCGGAGGAGTTCGCGGACCGCGACGCGGTGGTGCTCGGCGGGTCCACCGACAATGAATTCGTCAAGCTCGCCTGGCGGCGCGACCACAAGGATCTGGACCGCCTGCCCATCTGGTCCTTCGCGGACACCAACGGTTCGCTGGTGGACGGCCTCGGCGTGCGCTCGCAAGACGGCGTCGCCTTTCGCACCACCTTCGTGGTGGACCCCGACAATGTGATCCAGCACGTCTATGCCACCAACCTCAATGTGGGCCGCAATCCCAAGGACACGTTGCGCGTACTCGATGCGTTGCAGACCGACGAATTGTGTCCCTGCAACCGCCCGGTCGGCGGCGACGTGCTCAAGGTGGCGTGAGGCGCCATGAGCATCGAGACCCTCAAGGCCCGCCTTCCCGCCTTCGCCAAGGATGTGAAGCTCAATCTGTCGGCCGTGCCGCGCGAGGACAGCCTGACCCCTCAGCAGCTTTACGGTCTGTTGGTGGCCTGCGGCCTCACCACCCGCAACAGCGACGTGGCGCAGGCCCTGGAGGCTGAGGCCTCACCCCATCTCTCGCCGGCGGCGCGCGACGCGGCCAAGACCGCCGCCATGCTCATGGCCATGAACAATGTCTATTACCGGTTCACGCACCTGGCCTCCAACAAGGCCTATGAAGCCCTTCCGGCCAAGCTGCGCATGAGCGCCATCGCCGCTCCCGGCGTGGACAAGACGGACTTCGAACTCTGGTCGCTCGCGGTCTCGGCCATGAATGGCTGCGGGCGCTGCATCGACGCCCATGAAGCGGTGCTGCGGCAGGCGGGGATGCGGGACGAGCAGATCCAGGCCGCGGTGCGCATCGGCGCCATC
>JASBUY010000444.1 GCA_030147645.1 Aquabacter sp.
CCGCGCGAGGTGAGGATGCCCTCGGCCGCGTGCATGCCGTGAATGTCCTCAGGCGAGGTTTCGACACGCACCAGGATGACCTTGCGGCCCTGGCCCTTCCAGGCTTCCGCCTCGTCGGCGGAAAACACGATGGCGCCGGAGGCGGCGCCCGGCGAGGCCGGCAGGCCGCTCGTCACCACGTCGCGCTCGGCCTTGGGGTCGATGGCGGGATGGAGAAGCTGGTCGAGAGCGGCGGGATCGACGCGCGAGACCGCCTCCTCCTCGCTGATCAGCCCTTCGCTGGCCAGCTCCACGGCGATGCGCAGCGCCGCCTTGGCGGTGCGCTTGCCGGAGCGGGTCTGGAGCATCCAGAGCTTGCCCTTCTCCACCGTGAATTCCAGGTCCTGCATGTCCCGGTAGTGGTTTTCAAGCGCCGTGGAGATGCGCTCGAACTCCTTGAAGGCCTCGGGAAGCGCGCTTTCCATGGAGGGCTTGTCGGAGCCGGCCGCCTTGCGGGCGGCTTCGGTCAGGTCCTGCGGGGTGCGGATCCCGGCCACCACGTCCTCGCCCTGCGCGTTCACAAGGAACTCGCCATAGAGCGCCTTCTCGCCGGTGGAGGGGTTGCGGGTGAAGGCAACGCCCGTGGCCGAGGTCTCGCCCATATTGCCGAACACCATGGCCTGGACGTTGACCGCCGTGCCCCAGCTCTCGGGAATGGAGTGCAGGCGACGATAGGTGATGGCGCGCTGGTTCATCCAGGATCCGAACACCGCGCCGATGGCGCCCCAGAGCTGCTCGTGCGGATCCTGCGGGAAGGGCTTGCCCAGTTCCTTCAGCACCTTGGCCTTGTACTGGCCGACCAGGTCCGCCCAGTCGTCGGCGCTGAGGTCGGTGTCCAGCGTGTGGCCGTTCTGGAGCTTGTAGGCGTCCAGCAATTCCTCGAAATGATGGTGGTCCACGCCCAGCACCACGTCGGAATACATGGTGATGAAGCGGCGATAGCTGTCATAGGCGAACCGGCGATCGGCGAGCTTGGCCACCGCTTCCACGGTCGCGTCGTTCAGGCCGAGATTGAGGACCGTGTCCATCATGCCCGGCATGGAGGCGCGGGCTCCGGAGCGCACGGAGACGAGCAGCGGATTCGCGGAATCGCCGAAGGTCTTGCCGGTGAGGGCGCCGATCTTGGCGAGCGCCACTTCCACATCGCCCTTCAGCTCGGCCGGATAGGTCTCGCCGTGCGCGTAATAATAGGTGCAGACCTCCGTCGTAATGGTGAAGCCGGGCGGAACGGGAAGGCCGAGATTGGCCATTTCGGCAAGGTTCGCGCCCTTGCCGCCCAGCAGGTTCCGCATGTCGGCTTTCCCTTCGGCCGTGCCGTCGCCGAAGGAGTAGACCCATTTCGTCATCTTTGGAGATCCCTTGGGGTGTTCACGCTACGCGGGGAGAGACAGCGCGGTTGCTTTAACGCCTGCCGCCGCCGCCTTCAACTCCGCCGTATACCAGGCACATCAATGGGGCAGCAGGCCGAGAATTCCCACCAGGATCAGATAGACCGCCACCAGCACGTTCAGTAGGCGCGGAAAGATCAGGATCAGGATGCCCGTGACCAGGGCGATGATGGGCGAAATCAATACGATATCGAAGGTCATGGCTGCCTCTCTTGTGCGGCGCGGGACCGGACGGGGAACAAGGAGTCCGGAACGCCCAAGGTTCCACATAATTCTCACGCCGCTGTGAAATGCCGCATCATTGCGCCGTGCCCGTTTTCGCGGCGACACTCAGGTGACGTTAGGGACGGCCCGGGCCGGCGGGCGGGTCCACGCTGCCGAGGGGATCGCCATGGGGTGGAACAAGGGCACGTCAGGCCGCGCGAGACTTGCGGGCCTCTTTATGGCGCTGGCGGGCGTTTGCGGTCTCGCCGCCGCCCCTGCTGCGGCCCAGCCGGAAAAATGCCCCCGCATGGTGGCGGACGTCCCGCCCCTCTTTCGCGCTGTGGAGCGGGAGGCGCGCCCAAGCCTGCTTCCGGCCGCGCTGCGACTGGCAGCCGTCGGTGAGGGGCAGGTCTCGCTGACCTTCGTCGGCCACGCCACCTTCCTCATCGAGAGCCCCAAGGGCGTGACCATTGCCACCGACTACAATGATTATGTCCGCCCCAAGGGCGTGCCGCTCATCGTCACCATGAACCGCGCCCACGACACCCATTACACGGACCATCCCGACCCCGGCATCGCCTATGTGCTGCGGGGCTGGAACCCAGAAGGCGGGGCGGCACAGCACGAACTGACCGTGGACGACGTGTGGATACGCAACGTGCCGACCAATATCCGCAGCGGCGCGGCCACGCAGTATGACGGCAATTCCATGTTCGTGTTCGAGGTGGCGGGGCTGTGCATCGCCCATCTCGGCCATCTGCACCATTTACTCACGCCGGACCATCTGGAGGCGCTGGGCCGCATCGACGTGGTGCTTGCGCCCGTGGACGGGTCCTACACGCTGGACGTGGAAGGCATGGTGGAGACGCTCAAAGCCATTAATGCGCCGCTGGTCATTCCCATGCACTATTTCAGCGAATGGGGCCTCGACCGGTTCCTCGGCCGGCTGGGCAAGGAATATGAGGTCACGCGCTCCGCAACCGCGACCGTGACGCTCTCACGCGAGTCGCTGCCGGCCAAGCCCACGGTCCTCGTGCTGCCGGGTCGCTGAGGATCGTCGGGCCTCTTGACGCCGGCGGGTGGGGCCGCGACGGTGCGCCCCGTGACCGAAATGCTCTTCTACCATCTGGAGCGGCGCCCCTTGGAGGAGGCCCTCCCCCTGCTTCTGGAGAAAAGCCTGGAGCGCGGCTGGCGCTGCGTGGTCCAATGCGGCACGCCCGAGCGCCGCGATGCGCTCGATGCGCATCTATGGACCTATAACGACGCCGCCTTCCTCCCCCACGGCACCGACGCGCAGGCCCGGCCCGAGCGCCAGCCCATCCTGCTCACCACGACCGAAGGAAACGCCAATGGCGGCACGGTCCGCTTCCTGGTGGACGGCGCCGATGTGGCGGACGCGGCGCCTTATCAGCGCGTGGTGCATCTGTTCGACGGCCGCGATGACGAGCAGGTGGCCTCGGCACGCGAGAAATGGCGCCGCGCCAAGGCGGAGGGGCACGCCCTCACCTATTGGCAGCAGGACGAAGCCGGGCGCTGGGTGCGCAAGGCCTGACGCGCCGCTCCCTCATTCATCCCACCCGCCCGGAGGCTTTCATGGCCCGCACCATCGCCTATTTCTTTTCTTTCGCCAGCCCCTGGTCCTTTCTCGGCCACGCCCCCTTCATGGCAGTGGCAGCACGCCACGATGCGCAAGTGGATTATGTCCCCGTCAATCTCGGGCCGGTGTTCGCGGAGACCGGCGGGCTACCGCTCGCCAAGCGCGCGCCGGCGCGCCAGCGCTATCGGATGGTGGAATTGCAGCGTTGGCGGGTGAAGCGGGGCGTGGATTTCCACATCCAGCCCGCCTTCTGGCCCTTCGACCCCACCACCGCCGACCGCGCGGTGATCGCCGCCCTCAAACATGGCGGCGTCGAGGCACTGCTGCCGCGCCTGTACGCGGCGGTCTGGCAGCGGCAGGAAAACCTCGGCGACGCGGCTGAACTGGCCCGCATCATCAACGAGGTCGGCCTACCGGGTGCAAAGATCGTCGAAGCGGCCCAGGGGGCGGAAACCGCCGCCATCTATGACGCCAACCGCACCCGGGCGCTTGAGGCCGGCATGTTTGGCGCGCCGAGCTATGTGCTCGACGGTGAGGTGTTCTGGGGACAGGATCGCATCGATCTTCTGGACGATGCCCTCGCCTCCGGTCGCGCGCCATTCACCGCCTGAGCGCCGGTCAGAAAAGACCGTTCAGGAAATCATCGGCCCGGGCATTGGCGGCGTCCGCCGCGCTGCCCGGGAAGCGATTGAAGACATGGGCGCCGCCGGGCGCGAGGACAAGATCGGCCTTGTTTCCGGCCGCGATCCAGCGGGCCGACATGAAGAGGGTGTCGTCCAGCAGCGGATCCTGCGTCCCCACCAGGAACAAGGCGGGCGGTAGGCCTGCGAGATCCGCCAGAAGGGGTGAAACGTCCGGATCGTCGACGCTCCCGCCGCCCGCAAGGTAATGCGTGACGAAATTCTCGATGTCCTGCGTGTTCAGGACCAAGGGCGTCTCGCCCCAGCGGCGCACGCTGGGGGTGAGACGCAGATCGAAACAGCCGGCGGTGAGCACAGCACCGCGAAACGGGGTGAGGCCGTGCCGGTCGCGCAGGCGCACCAGAACGGCGGCTGCGAGACACGCCCCGGCCGATTCCCCACCGATCACGAGCCGCGTGGTTTCGAACCGCGCCCCCGCCTCCCTTGCGAGCCACAGGGCCGCCGCTTCGCAATCGTCCGGCCCTTGCGGATAGGGATGTTCGGGGGCGAGGCGATAGCGCACCGAGACCACCGCATATCCGGTGCGCGCCACGATGCGGTCATTGCCGGAATCGTTCTCGCGCGGCGAACCGATGCACCATCCCCCGCCGTGGATATGGAGATAGACGCCCTTCGGCGCCTCTTCGGGCCAATAGATGCGCAGCAGAATGGGACCATGCGGCCCGTCGATCATCTCCTCGCGGGCGCGCGGGCTCTCGGGCGGCAACGGAAAGGGTCCGCGCCCTTCGAGCCGCGCCTGACGGGCTGCGGCCGGGGCAATCGCGCTGCGATTAGGAATGGCGGAGAGCGCGCGGATGACGGCCTGGTTGACCATGCGCGTATCGCTCGCCACGGACGCCGTGTCGAAGTCCGCGCGCGCGATGGTGATGCGGTCCATTTGCCTTGTCTCCGGTTCGTGGCAGAGGAAACGATCTGCGCCGGCCCCGTCAAGGGCGGCGGCGTCCATACAGGAGGTCCCATGCCCGCCATGACCCGCAGCCCCGCGCGCCTCACGCGGGCCGATCTCCACGCGACAGCGCGCCTCCAAGTGGAGACGCCCGGCGAGGGCTTGACCGACCTCACCCGCGAACTGCTCGCCTTCCTAAAGGAGATCCGGGCGGAGACCGGCATGGCCTTTCTCTTCTGCCGCCACACATCGGCGTCGCTCACCATCCAGGAGAATGCCGACCCCGACGTGCGTACCGATCTGCTCACCGCGCTCGAGCGTCTCGCGCCGCGCTCCCATCCCTGGGTGCATGACCTGGAGGGGCCGGACGACATGCCCTCCCATATCCGCACCTTGCTCAGCGACAGCCATCTTGCGATTCCGGTCGAGGAGGGGCGGCCGCTGCTGGGCACCTGGCAGGCCCCCTACCTGATCGAGCACCGCACCCGCCCCCATCGGCGTGAAATCGTTCTGGCTTTTTCAGGTAGCGGCGCGGCCTGGTCGTGATCGCCACCGCGCGCTTGCCACCGCGCCTTTGGGACCCAAGAATGGCGCAGCGTGATTCGCGGGCGCGTCAACCCGTACGCCGAGGGGGACAATCTGGTGGGAGACGAGGTCGCCAACGCCGTCCGGCTCGTCATCGCCGACG
>JASBUY010000447.1 GCA_030147645.1 Aquabacter sp.
CCGGTCGCGCGCTGCGGGTCGGGGAGCTGCTCTGCGTCCGTGGCCATGGGATGGACGGAAAAGGGGCGCCCGGAAGCGCCCGCTCTCACGCTTCCTTGAAGCGGTAGCCGACCCCGTAGAGGGTCTCGATCATGTCGAAATTGTCGTCCACCGACTTGAACTTCTTGCGCAGGCGCTTGATGTGGCTGTCGATGGTGCGGTCGTCCACATAGACTTGGTCGTCATAGGCCGCGTCCATCAGCGCGTTGCGGCTCTTCACGACGCCCGGGCGCTGGGCGAGCGCCTGGAGGATCAGGAATTCGGTGACGGTGAGGGTCACCGGCTCGTTCTTCCAGGTGCAGGTGTGGCGCTCGGGGTCCATGCGCAGCAGGCCGCGCTCCAGCACCTTGGCGCTGTCGGTCTCGCGCGGGGCGGTGCCGTCCTTGGCGCCGGCGCGGCGCAGCACCGCCTTCACCCGCTCCACCAGCAGGCGCTGGGAGAACGGCTTCTTGATGAAGTCGTCGGCGCCCATCTTGAGGCCGAACAATTCGTCGATCTCCTCATCCTTGGAGGTGAGGAAGATCACCGGCATGTCGGTCTTCTGGCGCACCCGGCGCAGCAATTCCATGCCGTCCATGCGGGGCATCTTGATGTCGAAGATGGCGAGGTCCGGCGGATTGGACTTGAAGCCGTCCAGCGCCGACGCCCCGTCGGTATAGGTGTCGATCCGATATCCTTCAGCCTCCAGGGCGATGGAGACGGAGGTCAGGATGTTGCGGTCGTCATCGACGAGGGCGATCGTGGGCATGACACCTCTTTCAAGCGTCGGGCGGCGGCGCGTCCCGGGAGCGCCTCGTAGCGGTGAAGCCGGTTCGCGTGGCCGAAATGTGACACCGCGCCTGTTCGAACGCTAAAACTAGCGCCAAAATCGTTTATCAACAACGCGGGAGCTTCCACAACTGGCGGCGCGGGCGCGGCCATGCCCCGCTGCCCCCCCAAGAGGACCCTCCCGCGGCCCTCGCGCCGGTCGCCACAGGAGCAACGCCATGACCACCCCGAGCGACCCCACCATCGTCCGGCTGATCCATGAGGCCCGCCACGGGGCGCTGGCGAGCCTGGAGGCGGACGGGGCACCCTATGCCTCGCTGGTGGCGCTCGCGCCGGATGTTGACGGAATACCGGTCTTGTTCCTGTCTGATCTCGCGCGTCATACGCGGAATATCACCCGCGTATCGCGGGCCAGTTTGCTTGTTACCGCAACCGCCGCCGACCCTCTCGCGGCGCCGCGGGCCAGCCTGCTCGGGCGCATCCTGAAGACGGACGATCCCTCCGCGCGCGCCCGTTTTCTCGCCTTCCACCCCGATTCCGCCCTTTACGCCGACTTTTCCGACTTTTCTTTTCACCGCCTGGAGGTGGAGGAGGTGCATCTGGTGGAAGGCTTCGGGCGCATCGCCACCCGCCCCGGCTCCGCCGCCCTCCCACCCCCTTGTCCCGCCCTCGCCGCCGCCGAATCCGACATCATCGCGCACATGAACAGCGAGCATCAGGATGCAATTCAGCTGTATGCGCAACGTCTTCTGCAAGAGAGCGGTGGGGATTGGCGCATGCTCGCGCTGGATTGCGCAGGTTGTGATCTGACCGACGGCACGCGGATCCGTCGCCTCGACTTTCCCGCACTTGCGCTGAGCGTTGCTGCGGTGCGGGATAACTTTGTCGCGCTTGCGAACAGCGCGCGGACATGAAGGAAAGTTTAGATCTAATCGTTTTTAAGTCCGTCACGGAGAGTTCACAGGCCGCCCGTGCCCCAGTAAGTTCCCTCCCTTCCGCGAGAGCTCAGCGTCAGCGGGCAGAAGCGCAACATCATGTTGAAGCGAGAGGAGACGAGCCGTGCTCGAGACCGGACAACGCAACACCGCCTGCGGGGCCGACAGCTTCGGGCTGCGCAACCTGGCCGGGGTCCATTGGAACCTGACCGAGCCGGCCCTCTATGAGCACGCGCTCGCCAAGGGCGAGGCGCGCCTCACCAATGGCGGTGCGCTCGCGGCCGAAACCGGCGTGCATACCGGCCGCAGCCCCAAGGACAAATTCGTCGTCAAGGACGCGGCGACGGAAGGGGAAGTGTGGTGGGACAATAACGGTGCCATCAGCGAGGCGCAGTTCGACCTTCTGTACGAAGACTTCCTGAAGGCGGCCGAGGGCAAGACGCTTTTTGCCCAGGACCTCTATGGCGGCGCTGATCGCGACTACCAGATCAAGGCGCGCGTCTACACCGAATATGCCTGGCACTCGCTGTTCATCCGCACCATGTTGCGCCGGCCGGAACGCTCGGAACTCGCCGGCTTCGTGCCCGAGATGACCATCATCGACCTGCCGAGCTTCAAGGCCGATCCGGCCCGCCACGGCGTGCGCTCCGACACCGTGATCGCGGTGAATTTCAAGCGCGGCATCGTGCTGATCGGCTCGTCCTCCTATGCCGGCGAGATGAAGAAGTCGGTCTTCACCTTCCTGAATTATCTCTTGCCCGCCAAGGGCGTGCTCCCCATGCACGGCTCGGCCAATGTGGGCAAGGACGGGGACGTGGCGGTGTTCTTCGGCCTGTCGGGCACCGGCAAGACCACGCTCTCGGCCGACCCCAACCGCACGCTTCTGGGCGACGACGAGCACGGCTGGGGCAAGGGCGGCGTCTTCAATTTCGAAGGCGGTTGCTACGCTAAGACCATCAATCTCTCTCAGGAAGCCGAACCCGACATCTTCGCCGCGTCCAACCGCTTCGGCACGATCCTGGAAAACGTCATCCTCGACCCGGTCACCCACAAGCCGGATTTCGACGATGGCCGCCTGACCCAGAACACCCGCTCCTGCTATCCGCTGGATTTCATCTCCAATGCCAGCCCCACTGGAAAAGCGGGTCAGCCCAAGAACATCATCATGCTGGTGGCGGATGCATTCGGCGTCATGCCCCCCATCGCCAAGCTGACGCCAGACCAGGCCATGTATCACTTCCTCTCCGGCTACACCGCGAAGGTGGCGGGCACCGAGAAGGGCGTGAAGGACCCCGAGGCCACCTTCTCCACCTGCTTCGGCGCCCCCTTCCTGCCGCGCCATCCCAGCGTCTACGGCAACATGCTGCGCAAGCTGATTGCCGAGCACAATGTGGATTGCTGGCTGGTCAATACCGGCTGGACCGGCGGCAAGTTCGGCGTCGGCCGGCGCATGCCCATCAAGGTCACGCGCACGCTGCTGACGGCGGCATTGAACGGCTCGCTGAAGGATGTGTCCTTCCGCACCGACCCCTATTTCGGGTTCGCGGTGCCGACCTCGCTCCCCGGCGTCGAGCCGCACATTCTCTATCCCTCCAAGACTTGGGCCGACAAGGCGGATTTCGACGTCACCGCGCGCCGGCTGGTCGCCATGTTCCAGGAGAATTTCGCACGCTTCGAGAAGCATGTGGACGCTTCTGTGCGCGATGCCCAGCCGCAGGTCCGCATCGCGGCGGAGTGAGCGGACGCATCTTTTGAGCGTCTGGGACGGCCCGCCTTGCGCGGGCCGTCTGCATTTTGAAGGGAGCGGGGGAACAAGCGTGGCCTTTGCTGGTTTCCGCTGCCATGAGCAGCGTGAGCCAAGCCGTTCCGGCATCCCCGCCCGTCCCCTCGAACGCGCGCTCGATCCGGGCGCTCGCGGGGCTCAATTTCTGTCTCGCGGATGTCCGCGACGGGCTCGGGCCGTTTCTCGGCATCTTCCTTCTGGGGCAGGGATGGGCGCCCGACCAGATCGGCTTCGTCATGACGGCGGGCGGGCTCGCGGGCATGCTTGCCTCGACTCCGCTCGGTGCCCTTGCCGACGCGACACGGGCAAAAAGGGCCTTGATCGCCGCATGCGCCGTCGCGGTCATTGTCGCCTCCCTCGCCTTGCTGGCTCTGCCGACCTTCACCGTCACGATCCTCTCCCAGGTGGTCACCGGGCTGGCCGGTGCCGCCATCGGGCCGGCCCTTGCTGCGCTGACCCTCGGCCTCGTGGGGCAGGATGGGCTGCCGGCGCAACTCGGGCGAAACGAAGCCTTCAACCATGCCGGCAATTTCGCGGCGGCGCTGCTGGCGGGCTGGCTCGGCTACAGCTTCGGCATCGCGGCGGTGTTCTGGCTGATGGCGGCCATGGCCGCTGCCTCGCTGGTGGCGCTGGCCTTCGTGCGTCCCCGCGACATCGACCATGATGTGGCGCGCGGCATGGAGCCGGGGGACGCAGCGGAGGGGCATGCGCCGCCGGGCCTCTCGGTGCTCCTGCGCTCGGCGCCCTTGCTCGTGATGGGCGTGACGCTGCTCCTGTTTCATCTCGGCAATGCAGCCATGCTGCCGCTGCTCGGCCAGGCCATAGCGGCGCGCGGCACGGCGGACCCGAGCGCCTATACGGCGGCCACCGTGATGGTCGCCCAACTCACCATGGTCCCCATGGCGCTGCTGGCCGCGCGTCTCGCCCGCCGCCACGGCTATTTCATCGTCTTCCTGGCGGCGCTTGCCGCACTGCCGATCCGCGGGCTCATCGCCGGCCTCTGGCCCTCGGTCTATGCGCTGTTGCCGGTTCAGATCCTCGACGGGGTGGGGGCCGGCCTGCTGGGCGTGGCAACGCCCGGCCTTGCCGCCCGTATCCTACGCGGCAGCGGCCATGTGAATGTAGGTATCGGCGCGGTCATGACTCTTCAGAGCATCGGTGCCGCGCTGAGCCCGACGCTCGCGGGCCTTGTTGCCGTGCGCTTTGGCTATCCCGCCGCTTTCCTCGCCTTGGCGGGGGTGGCGGCTCTCGCACTGGTGGTCTGGCTCTATGGCGCGCGGCTCATGATTGGTGCAGCGCGTCATGGCTAAGTCCCTGCGCTCCATTGTGGGGCGAGGCTGGAACTGCTAAAAAGCGCGTCATGAGCCCCCGCTTTGACCATGGTGTCTGCGCTTGCCTGGCCGCGTTCTGCGCCGCCGGCACCCATGCGCGCACCACCATGGAATTCGCAGCGGTGCCGGACCATGTGCGCTTGCCGGGGCGCTTCTTCGGCCGGTTTACGACCGCGGCCCTGGCCGCGCTTCGCTGACCCTCGCCTTTTTCTGTTTTTGCCCGTTACCGGCCCAGCCCGACGTCGCGCAGCGCGCGTCGGCGATCCTCAGGACATATCATCATGACCCAATCGGCGAGCGCTCCGCGCACCCTGTATGACAAGATCTTCGACGACCACGTCGTGGAGCGTCAGGAGGACGGCACCTGCCTCCTCTATATCGACCGCCACCTCGTGCATGAAGTGACGAGCCCGCAGGCGTTCGAAGGGCTGCGCATGACCGGCCGCAAGGTCCGCGCGCCGGAAAAGACGCTGGCCGTGGTCGATCACAATGTGCCCACCACCGACCGCTCCCTGCCGAACCCCGACCCGGAAAGCGCCGCGCAGATCGCCGCGCTCGCGGAGAACGTCAAGGAATTCGGCATCGAATATTATGACGGCTTCGACCGTCGTCAGGGCATCGTGCATGTGGTCGGCCCCGAGCAGGGGTTCACCTTGCCCGGCACCACCATCGTCTGCGGCGACAGCCACACCTCCACCCATGGCG
>JASBUY010000451.1 GCA_030147645.1 Aquabacter sp.
CATGGCGACATGGCCCTTGTGCACCCGGGCCTGGGTCCCGGGCGCTTGGTGGACGTGGTGCTCTACGATCACCCGCCGAACGGCGACGCCGAGGCCATCATCAAGCGGCTCGTGGGCTGGACAGAGCGGGAATGGCAGTTGCGCCAGTTCAACCCGCGCAAGGACTGGAGTGTGTACCGCGTAGACTGGCCCACCTGCCACAGGGTGGTGGGAAAATATGCAAGGCGATAATGCCACCCGGAAAATCCGCACGATAATTTTTTGACAAGAAATCGGAACCCATATTGACGTAGTGCGTATTTTACGTAGTGTCTCGCTAATGCACTGCGTGTCCCAAACATCAAGCTTTATCCGGGCCGCCACCGACGCCGGGATGAGCGAGGAGGAAGTTGACTCTTTAGTCGATTTTCTCGCAGCTAACCCTATGGCTGGAGAGGAAATCCCCGGGACAGGCGGATGTCGCAAGTTACGGTGGGCGGGTCGCGGTAAAGGGAAAAGTGGGGGCTATAGAATGATCACGTTCTATAGCGGAACCGCGCTTCCTGTTTATCTCCTTACTGTGTTTTCAAAAGGAGAACGGTCTAACTTGTCAATGGCTGAGCGTAACGCGCTTGCCCAATTAACTAAAAAGCTGCTCGACGCATATCGCGACCGAGTTGTGGAAGTTGGAGCACGATGATGAGTAAGAAGGCATTTGATAAGATCGCCGAGGGCCTGAATGAGGCTATCGTGATCGCGCGTGGTGAGAGAGAGCCCGCCCGGCTCTTCGTGCCGGCGGAAATCAATGTGCGCTCTATTCGCGCGAAGTTACAACTTTCGCAGGACGATTTCGCATCCGCCTTCGGATTCACCGTGCATCAAATTCGCCAGTGGGAGCAAGGGCGCGCGCGGCCGCTCGGCGCCAATCGAGCGTTCCTGATGTTGATTGAGAGCCACCCGCAGGAGATTCTGCGCATGCTGCAGGACGCATCGAAGGCCTCCCGGAAGGCCGCCTAATAGCCTGCCATAGCACCCCGTCACATTCAAAACCAAAGCTTATAGCGCGCCCTCGTACTGGCCCGCCGGATCCTTCATGCCGAGACCCGGCGGAAGCTCTCCGCGTTGCGCCAAAACCACCGCATCCTGCCAATCGCCTGCATCCGGGTTGCCGGTGCGTGAGAACGCCACCACGCCGGCCGCGCCTGGCGCAAGCCGGGCCGCCGCGCGCCGGGCGGCCTCCGCAGTCTGTGGCGTCAACGGCTCTCGCTGAATAAACCGCCCGCGCTCGGTGTGATCGAACGCCAGCACCACGAAATAGGTGACCTCGCCCATGTGCCCTCTCCCTGACGGCACGAGGCTGACTCGCTCAAAGGAACAAATCAAGAACGATTTTTGACCGCGTGCCGCTTCGGAATTAATCGGATTTTTTCCAACTTTCCGCTTTACAGTCGGAAAACTCCGACTTAGGGTATCCCCACTGAACACGAGGCCACTGCCTCACATGGGGACCGCGAAAATGAGCACCCGCCGCAAATACGAATTCACCGGGGAAACAAAAGACTGGGGCGGCATCACCATGCACCGCATCCGTGCGCTGATTGATTTTGGCGATGTATCTTCGGGCGATGAAGGTGGGTGGGTCGCGCTGGAAAGCAACCTTACCCATGACGGCAATGCGTGGGTCTCCGGCAATGCGCGGGTCTCCGGCGATGCGCGGGTCTCCGGCAATGCGTGGGTCTACGGCGATGCGCGGGTCTACGGCGATGCGCGGGTCTCCGGCTATGCGCGGGTCTCCGGCGATGCGTGGGTCTCCGGCAATGCGCGGGTCTCCGGCGATGCGCGGGTCTACGGCGATGCGCGGGTCTACGGCGATGCGCGGGTCTCCGGCAATGCGCGGGTCACCGGCGGCACAATAGCCCTGGCCACGCGGTCGGATGGCTATTCGTTTTGTGTGTTCCAAACAGAAAATGGATACGCGCTAACTGCTGGATGCCGATTTTTCACCAGCTTTGACGCGGCCCGCCAGCACTGGCGCACGACGCGAGGCGGGACGCAGCTTGGCGACGAAAGCCTTGCGATTGTGGACCATCTGGAGCGCATCGCAGCCATTCGCGGCATCACGCCCGCCACTCAATCAGAAGCCGCCTGACGCCAACCCGAGCCGCCTAGCGCGGCTCCAGTGGGCGCCTGTGCCTAAAGATGGGGACGCAAAAATGTCCGCTTGGGATACCCACAAAACCCTCTCCGAATACAGCGCCTACGGAACCCGCAATATCCGCGAGGCGCTGGACGAACTGCGCAAGCGCCTGCTGGACGAAGCGCCCGACGATGACGCGCGGGATGCCGTTCAGAGCTTTATGGAAGTTCTCGACGGCACCGCCTCCGACGAGTGGGGCGATACCACATACCGGCTGCTGCGTGATGCCGTGCCGCCGGAAGATGACCCAGGCTATTGCGAGAACCCGCGCCGTGAGCACGGAACGTATTTCACCAGCAACGGAATGAGGGCGGCATGAGCACGACACTTAGGGGAACGCCTGTACACCTTTCGCCAGATCACGTGCTGAACAACGTGGCGTTTTGGAATTTGGAGCGGGCGAAAAGCGTCTCTGACCCTGATGACGCAGAGCGGCACGCCGACAACGCGATGAGGCTTTTCGAGCGATTGGCGTGCCGAGATGAAGTTCGCGGAATGGGTCTGGCCTCAGAAGAAGTGAGGGCGGCATGACACGCGAACAAGAAGCTCTGCTGCTTCAGATCATCGGCCACCTTGGAGCGGCCATCGTTCAGAGCATTCCGTCCGATGACCAAATCGTCATGGATCACGTGCGGGACGCTCACAAACTGGCGAACGACTTGTTTGCTGACCGTTTTCGGAAGGAAGGCCAGTCATGAGCACGGTCAACGATGGTGGCGCTGCATTTCCTGCTGGGGACGCGCGAGGATACCAGCCTTCTTTTGGGATGACGCTTCGCGATTACTTCGCGGGGCAAGCCGCTGCCGGGATGGCGGCGTCTTCCGGGGCCATGGGCATCCCATTCAGCCCGGAAGACATCGCGCGCCGTTCTTACGAGGTGGCCGACGCCATGCTTGCCACCCGCTTTCAGAAAGGCGGCGAGCAATGAGCGACCCCTACACCGAGATCCGTGTCCTGTGCGGTCTCGCCGCGATCCTGTTCGCCGCGAGCGTTGCTCTGACATTCCTCCTGTATCGCGGCTCTGTTCCGCCGCCCGACCGGAGGCGCCGAAAATGAGCGGCGCCGACATGGATCGCGTCGAGCGCGACACCTTCATCGCCAGCGCGGAAGCCATCCTGCGCACGCACCTGACCTGCATTCGCATTTCAACCCAGGAGGCCCGCCGTGGCTGACCAATTCGACACATGGCGCGCGCTGCTCGCCAGCAAGACCGTGGCCCTTTCCGATAGCGAGCCCGCCAGCGGGTATTTCCGGCTTCGGCGCGGCGATACCTGGACGCCGGTCGCCATCTGGCGCGACGATGACGGCACGGTCTTCGCGATGCGCGGCGCCGACTATGTCGATCCCGGCGAGGTGTGGCCGGCGGCGGCGAAGAACGCCGTCACCTATGAAGCCTATGAGGCCGCCACCAGCGGCAAGGGCTGGCCGGACGACGCGCCCGCCCTTCCCTTCACTGCCGAGACCGAGGCCGTCGAGAACCCGCGCGCCGTGATGGGCAACAACGCCACGACCGGCGATCCGGCGGAGGATCTTCGGCTGGAGCTTGCCGGCGAGCGGGAGCTTGCCCGCACCTTCCTTGCCGCGCCCATCTCCTCCGACGAGGAAGCCGACCGGGTCGCCGTTTGGGCAAAGCGCGTCTCCGCGCTCCGGTCGCGCGCCGACGCCGCTTTCAAAGCCGAGAAACAACCGATCCTCGATCAAGCCCGCGCCATTGATGATCGCTGGCGCTGGCGCGAGGACGCCGACGCCCTGGTGAAGCGGCTCAAGGCTCACGTCCTGCCGTGGCTCCAGAAGAAGGAAGCCGAGGAGAAGGAGCGCCAGCGCGTCGCGCTGGAGGAGGCCCGCCGGCGGCAGGAGGAAGCCGACCGGCTCGCCGCCGAGGAAATCGGAAGCGATGGCGGCGTCTCGGCGAATGAAGCGCTCGCGCGCGCCGTAGAAGCCGCTCGCGAGGCGGCGCCCCAGCGCACCGGCGCCGGGCGCACCGGCGCGAAGGTCAGCCTGCGCACCGTTCAGGAAGTGGTCATCACCGATGCCGCCGCGCTCGCTGCCTTCTATGCCGGCATGGACCCGATACCTCCGGACCTCCGTGAAGTCCTGCTCAAGCTCGCGCGCCGGAACCTGTCGAGTGGCGTCACCCCGCCCGGCATCACCGTCACTTCCAAGCAGATCGCAGCGTGAGGCCGCCATGAACGCGCTCGCTCAGGTCCACTCCCCCTCGATCCGCGCCATGGTCCCGCAGACCATGCCGGACGTGTTCAACCTTGCGGAGGCCGTACACCGCTCGGGGCTCGCGCCCGCCGGACTGAATAACCCCCAGGCCGTGGCGATCGCCATTTTGCACGGACTCGAACTTGGCGTTCCGCCCATGACCGCCCTCCAGCGTATCGCGGTCATCAACGGGCGCCCGACGATTTGGGGCGACCTTGCAATGGCCCTGGTGCGCTCGTCCGGCGCAGCGGAGAGCATCAAGGAGGAGATCGTCGGCGAGGGAGACCAGTGCGCCGCCATCTGCACCGTGAAGCGCAGAGGCGAGCCCGAGCCGATCGTTGGACGGTTCAGCGTGGCAGACGCCAAGCGTGCGGGCCTGTGGGACGAACGACCAAAGGTGCGCCGCCGGAACAAGCAGAGCGGCGAAACCTATGAGGTCGCCAACGACGCGCCTTGGCACCGCTTCCCCGAGCGCATGATGAAGATGCGCGCCCGCGCGTTCGCGCTTCGCGACGGCTTCGCGGACGTGCTGGGCGGCCTCTACCTTCGCGAGGAGATCGAGGAAGACGAGATCGTAGAGGCCGAACCGGCGCGCGCGATGCCGAAGCCGCCGGCGCCTCCGAAGCCCAATGCGGCGCCCGCGCTCCCGGCGCCCGAACCGCAGGCGGACTCGCAGAGCGCGCTCGACAAGCTCTCGAACCCCGAAGTTCGGGAAATGGTCACGAAGTCCCCATCCGCGCCGTCGCACGTCGCGAAGGCGCCTCCGAAGCCGCCCGTTCCGCCGCAAGCCCCCGCGCCGGAACAGGGTCGCCCCGCGCGCGAGGAGCGCGCACCGAAGCCGGCGGCGGGACCGCCTCGCCCTCCCGCGCCGCCCGCCGCCGGCACCGAACTTTTCGACGACTTCCCCGGCGACAAGCCGATGCCCGACGCCGACGTCCTGACGGACCTCGAAAGCCGCTTCGCCATGGCGACCACCGAGGAAATGCTCCAACGCATGTGGGCGTTTGCCGAGGAGGACATCACCGCCCTGCCGATGGCACAGCGGCAGGAGGCCGAAGCGCTCTATGACCGCCACCTCGCCCGTATCCAGCGGAGGTGAGCGCCATGGCCTTCCGACC
>JASBUY010000455.1 GCA_030147645.1 Aquabacter sp.
ACCTCGGTGACCGGCCACCAACCCCAGCCGCGCAGATCCGCGAGGGTAAGGTGCCCCTCGGCCAGCTGCGTGGCGAGGTCGGTGCGGGTGGTGCCGTCCGGCAGCTCGATGCGGAACGGGAGCGGTGAGGAAACACCTGCCGGCGCCATGTCGATAATGCGAAGCCAGAGCATGTCAGGACGTCCTGATGTAGGGAGTTTTATCGAGTGGGATGGAGGCATTCCACGTCGCGATTTCCCCGTTATAGGGCGATGGCGTTGACCCTCCTGATGTCGCAAACCGGCCGTCCGCGGATGCGATCGAGGTGATTACTCTGGTGCCGGAATCAAGCTTTCGCGGGAGCCAGACTTCACCCGTCGTAGAGGTCCGCAGTTGGGCGGGCTGGTAGGATGCGAGCGCAAAGAGGTCTTTCTCGAAGGCCACCCCCACAATCGTGTCATCAGCGGTGAGGCCCGTGGTCGCCTGCACCCATGTGACGAGATTGGTGGATCTGGCAGCAAGACCCCTTGCGCCCACCAGCACCCACGCGGCGTTACCGCAAGCCACGCCTTTGATGGCGGCACCGTTGGTTGTGAAGAGATTGATGCTCGAAACGGACCAAGAACCGCCGCCGTCCGTGGAAATGATGATCTGATCACCGCCAACGGCGACGACCGTATTCCCAGGCCCGAACGCAAAATCGACGATGTCGGCGTTGACGCCGGGTATTGCGACGACCGTCCAGCTGCCGGATAGACACGTGGCGGAGGTTGCAATTCGCCCGCTGGAGCAGCCGAGAAAGAACTTATTCAGCCCGAACTTGATCGAATGGCACCAGTTATAGGGCGCGGCATAGGCTGCTAGGCTGGCAAGCGTTGTGCCAACAACAATGTTTGTATGGTTCGCCCCGATGAGAACGTATCGTTCGACGCCATAGGCGGCCCCGATCAATCCCATTCCGCCGGAGCCGGCGACTCTACCCACCCACGCCGACAGATCTGTGGAGCTATAGATTGTGCCGGCTCCGGGACCGGGTATAAGCCACTCCCCTCCCGCTCGAACGATTTTCTGAATGACGTATGCGTATCCGCCCAGGCGCGTGACCTCCCATGAGGTCATGTCGCGCCCGAGCGGGCGCCACCCAGGGCCGGGGTCCGTGGCGAAGAAGCGGATGTCGCCGGGCTGGACGCCGCCATCCTCAGAATACCCGTAGTGACGGAGAACGGGAGTGCCGGCGCCGATCAGCCTCATGGCGCGCTCACGATCTTGTAGCCGAACAGGGTGATGGAGACGTCGTCGTTGGCGGATGCGATGCCACGAAACCGCCAGCCTGCGGGCATGATGATCTCCGGCCCCTCGGTGAAGAGGTGGCCGCCGGCTGCCTTAACCAGTGCGTTTTTCGGTCCGAAGTCGAGTGTCTCCGTCCCATTGGTGACGTAGAGCGTGAAGTTTGCGTCGGCCGTCCCGTCGCGGTTCTGCACCGTGACATAGGTGTAGACCCGCGTTTGCCCGGCCGGGGTGGTGGTGCCCGCAACGTCAGCCAGCACGGTGGTGAGCACCCCCCCGGTGGGCTCCAACCCGATCCGCTCCATCACAAGCCTCCCCCGAAGAATGCAGCCGAACGCAGGTCGGCCACCTGCGTCGCCACCGCAGAGATGGCGACGTCGACGCCATTGAGCCGCGTGTTGATGGCGCCGATGTCCAGCTGTTCCGCCGCAGCGATCGCCGCCTCGATCTTCGAGAGGTTCTCCACCAGGAGATCGCGGGCCGCCTTCAGCGCCGGCAGGTCGGCCGCCAGCGAATGCACCTCGTTGGCGGTCTCCTCCATCTGCTCCTTCAGGAGCGTGACGGCGGCGCGGTCCTCGGAGACACCCTCCGCGTCCACCGTGCCGACGAGTTCGGCCATGGAGAAGACGGAGGTCTTTCCGGCGTCATCCACCCCAAGGATTTTCGCGCCCGGTGTCGGCCGGACGGTGGGATAGTCCTGGATCTTAGGCATTGCCGGGCTCCCCGGTCGGCCAGCCTTCCGCCGGCGCGATGGCGGCCAGCTGCTCGCGGGTGGTGGCGGCGGCGATGGCATCCTTCAGGTCGCGGCTATGCTGGCGGAGGCCCGCATAATAGGCGCCGACACCGGAGGCGAGCTGCAGGCCGACCTCCGGGGCCTCCATCGGAATGCGCACATTCTCGTTGCTGATCCAGCCCCGCACATACTCGGCGGGCCAGGGCACGCTGCCCGCCAGTGCGGCGGCGGCGGTGGTGGCCATCCCCCCGAGGTCCGCCCGCGAGGCATCCTCAAGGCTCACATGGAGCCCACCCACCGGCGCCCCGGCAAGGATGCGCTCCAGCAGCTCCATTTCGACCTGACCCTTCAGCCGAAGCCGCACATCCTCAAGGGGCGGCAGCGGCGGCGGCCCGAAGGTCTGGCTCGCGGCATCATACGCATCGCCCAGCTTGACGCCCTCCGGCGCCGGCACCAGCTGGGCGGCGGCCTCGGCGGACACCGACCCCAGCACCGGCACATCATCGGGCCAGTTGAAGACGTCCCGGACGATCCCACCCTCATGTCTCGCGTACCGCATGGATCACCTCAGAAAGTAGACGATGATGGCACCCACCTGCCCGGCGGCGCCGGGGCCGGCGGTCTTGTAGTGGGCGCCGCCGCCCGATCCCCACGCGGCGGTGGGCCATTCGGCTGGCGTCGAGGTGCCGGCGCGGGTGCCGCCGCCCCAGTAGCTCGCCCCGCCCATGGTCCCGAACATGCTCGGATAGTTCATGCCGTTGCCCCCGGCGCCGCCCCGGAGGTTGAGCTGACCGCCGGTCCCAACGCCGCCCTGACCGCCATACCCGTTGACGCCGTCATTGCCGCCGCCCTCGCCGCCGGTGGCGCTCATCCCGAAGGCCGACGACATGCCTCCCGGCTGGCCGGCAATGTTGCCGATGGTGCCGCCGGCGCCGGGCGCACCCACCAGCGCCGCGTAGCGCGCGTTGGGGGTAAGACTGCCGAAGGAGATGGAAGTGCCGCCGGCGCCACCGCAGCCGCCACCGTAGTTGCTGGCGGAGCCGGCCCCGCCGCCACCGCCGCCGGTCACGATACGCTGGGTCCAGGTGTCGATGGGTGGCGCGACGATGTCGTACATACCGGGCGTGATGAACACGAGCGGCGCCAGCCCGCTCGCCACGACCTCCGAAGAGCCACTCCCCGCCAGCGGCGCCAGCAGCACCCAGGCGGATTCCACCTGCGCCACCATGGCCACGCTGCCGCCGATGAGTACGCCGGCCGGCAGGGGCTCTTGCGCCGGCGTCATGATGGGCTTGGTTACGCCATTCACCGTGAGGGTCACGGCGGCGGTGTTTCCGGTCGGGACGGTGAAATGCAGCAAAGAGAGGTCGGCCACGTTATCGAGGGCCGGGAGGGTGAGCAGCAGCTCGTTGACGGTAGCGCCGGTCTCGACGAGGGGGTTCCAAATTCGGTTGCTGCGCAGTGCATTCAGCACCTGCCGAACATTTTCGTCCGAGGGCGCTTTACCGACCGCCTCGATAATCGCCACCAGCTCGCGCTGCGGATGCTCGATCGCGGCCGCCGGCGGGATGGACCCCTGGATGCCGGCGACCGGGTTGCCGTTGACATACGGGGCGTCGGCATTGCTGGAATTGAAGGGAGGCTGATAGCGCATTAGACGCCCTCGTAGTTAAAGACGAGCGAGGTGTGGGCGGGCTTGAGCCGGCGGAAAACGCACTCCAGCTCTTCGGCGCGGCCGAACCAGACGTGTGGGTCGACACCAACTTCGCCGCCGCCTTCGCCCAGGCGGAACCACTCCAAAACGCTGTTGCTCACCCGCACGCGCCAGACGTGGCGGATCTCCGGCGGGCCGATCTCCCAGCGCACATACATGTCCGTGGTGGCGATCTCCTCGCCGTTATGGTCGAGGATCGCCTCGTTGTGCTCATCGCGCAGGGGCCGCAGGCCGCCATGCACCACCCAGCTCGTCTCACCGCATCGGCTGATGCCGCATTCAAAGGGCCGAAATTCTGTGATCGTGATCTCGTAGCCGCGATCCCAGGCGAGCCGCAGAAAGTAAGGGATCGAGGCCCCGCCTCGCGCCGTCCAGCGCTGATGCGCATTGCGCTGGCGCGCCTCGATGGGCAGCGCCTGCGGGTCCGCCACGCAGGGCTCGGGGCCGAGCACGCGTTCGAAGTCCGGCAGCGTCAGGGTGGCCGTGCGCGGGTCGATCTGCTCCATCATCGCGGCGGCTTGCGCCTCAATGAGCGCGCCCTCTTCGGCGAGAGGGCGCAGCACGGCGGCGATGAGATTGTCGGTGCCGCCCGGCTTCATCTGGCCGAGCGGCAGCAGCGACAGGATCTCCCGGTGGACTTGATCCGCCGTCCGGCTCATATCGGCTCTACCCATGTGATGAGGCCGGGGGTCGGTAACTGGATCGGCGCGGGCACGAAATTGACGGCCGGCACTGTCAGCTCGTGCCGATACTCGCCGGCGGCGGCCGAGATCGCCTCACTCAGGCGCGAGCGGTAGAGCGTGCCGCCGATGGTGGCCTCGCGCGCGAAATAGGTGATGAGCGCCGCCTGTACCGCATTGCGCACCTGCTGCTCATACGGATCGACGCCGATCGTGAAGGCGACGGTCCGCAGCTGCGCGCCGATCATGATGATGTCGGCCGTCACCGGGCGCAGCTGCTCCAGATGCGCCCCAATCGCCGCCAGCTCGGCCGGGGTCGGCGGGCGCGGCAAGGCGCGGGTGCCCATGGCAACCGCGACACCCACGGTGCCCGAACCCATCCATTCCGGCAGGGTTTTGACGTGGCTCGCGGCGAAGGTGTTCTGCACCCACCGCGGATAGTCGAAGGAAGCGCCGCCATGGGCCGGCGCCCGGATCACTTCCAGCAGGCGGTCCCGAAGCGAGGTGACGGCCTCGATCTCCGCGCCGCCCGCAAGCCCGTCCGCGTCCACCACCGCCTCTTGCGGGTCGAGGCCCGCCACGAGGCTGATGGGCGAGAGGCGCAGCCCGGCCGGCGCATTGCCGGCAACCCCCGCCTCCACCGCCTGCAGCTCGATAACCGACCCGCCATTCTCGCCGAGGGTGACGGGCTGGAGCACCTTGTAGAGCACCCCGGACGCGCCCTGCCAAAGCAGCTCGGCCGGGATGGTGGTGCCCGGCGCGCCCCGCACCTCTGCGCGGCCGATGGCCATCGTCGCGCCACGCCGCACCACGCCCCAGATGCTCGCGTGCCGCAGCAGCTGTTCAACTTCGGCCGTGTCCGGAAAATATTGGTCGCCCCACCAGCGCAGATGCAGGTGAAGCTCATAGCTGGCGAGGGCGATGACGCGGCTGATGACACCGAGCATCCCGCGCGGCGAGCGCACTGCCCGCGCCACGGCCGCCGGCGACGCATCCGGGCGCGCCTCCAGCACGGCGCGCTCCATGTGGCCCTCGGTGCGCCGCGTTAGCTCGGCGGGCGTGGGGAGCGGAAACGGCATCAGACGGGCCTGTTGAGGCTGAAGTTGAAGCGGCCGATGACCACTCGAATGCCGAGCACGTCGCGGCTGATCCACTGGGCCGACACTTCGGCCGGGCGGCCCACGTCGCGCTCCACCCAGGCGAAGCCCTCTTTGAGCCATTCCACGGCCATGAGGCGCGTCAGCTCGGTCTCTTTCGCGCGGTCCAGCAGCCAGAGCCTGCACCCGGTCCGGTCACCCTGGCCGTCGACGGCGTCGCCCGCCCAGCCCCGGCGCTCGATGAAGCTGCTGGGCGCATTCAGTTCGGTTATTCCGGTGGGCAGCACGTCGTCCGGACGGGCGCGGCGGTCGCAGCCCACCGACAGCAGCATGGCAGGCGCCGGGGTCGCATCGAGCGCGAGATCGCCATCCTCGCCAAGCGTCAGGTCGACGCGGCGTGTGGCGCGATCATAGGCCAGATGCAGGTCCAGCCAGGCAGTCTCGGCACTGTCCGTCATGCACGCGAGAGTCGCGCGCGCGCGTCCATCGCGCCATGCCCCCAGCTCGGGGCTCAGATCCCCGCGCCGGGCTCCTGCCCAACTTCCGGCGGCACGCTCACGGTGACACCGGCCGAGCTGGCCGCCACGAAATGACCGCCCGCCGCCAGCTTCGACCATCCAGGACCGGCGGCGAACCGGCTGCCATCCTTCATCCGCCCCCGGATGTAGCCCGGCTGCACGTCCAGCACGTTGTCTTCCACCACCACCCGCACGCCCTTGGTGGCGAGGATCTCGATGGTGCCATCGGCCTTCACATGCACCCGCGTGCCGTCCACCGCATAAAGCGCCGCCTCGCCCTCGCCCAGATTGCCGAGGCGCACGCCGGGTGACGAAATCGGGAGCATCACAAGGTCTCCCTGGTCGCCGCCCACGGCGAGCAAGAGCGCCACCCCATTGGCCGGCGGCCGGCTGGCGAGGCCGAACGGCTGCGCCACCTCGACCTTTTCGCGCGTCACGGACTTCCAGACATCCACGTCGGCGGTCTGTGTCTCGCCATCGTCGCGGGTCACCCGCACGACGCCCCGCGCGATGAGCCCCCGAAGCACATGCGCCGCTTCACGATCGGTCAGCTCTGCCATCGACTCAGTCCCGCGTGAGAGGTTCTGCGTTGCCGTCCAGCGGCCCGGTCTTCTTGCTCTTGGAGTTCTTCCGGCGGCCGCCTTCCGGCGCCATGTCGTAGGCGTCAGGGCCGGAGATCCGCAGGCGCGTGCAGGCGCCGCTCTGGTCGTCATAGCCATAGGCCACGCCGGCGATGAGCATGTCGCGGAAGACGTTCTGAAAGCTGTCTTCCACGCTCACCAGTTCGTTGGGGCGCCACAGCTGGCCCTCCGTCGCGTAATAGTCCTTCACCGAGTAATCGAGCCCTTCGCATCGGCCGCGCGAGGTGCGGCCCATCCATTCCGCTTGGGTGCGCGCCCCTTCTTCGGAGAGCTGCGTGCGCCCCATGGCGACGAGTGGCCGGTAGCGCTTCATCACCGCGTCCACCGCCTTGCCATAGACGGCCGTGCCGCCGGCCTCGTGGCCGAGCTGCTGGCCGAGCCACTTCACCAGTTCGTCGGGCTGGGGGATCGTCGGCGCCTTGCGCACATCGAGCCGGGGTGCCGGCCGCCGGCGGCCACCGGCGCGCTCCGCTTGCCCCTTCACATGAACTTCGGAATGGCGCCCCTCCATGGTGAAGTTGCCGGAGCTCTCAAAGGCGTTACCGGGGAACACGATCTTTCCCGACGAGCGCTGCCGGCCGGACTGCGTGAGCACCAGGCCGTCACGGCCGTCGGATGTCAGGAGAAGACCGCGCTGCCGGGCGCCCTTCTCAATGGCACTCAGTCCGGTCTCTGCCACGTCCAGCGCATAGCGGGGAAACGCCTTTCCCACGTCCGCCTCAACCTTAATTTTAAGGCCGTACGGCTTGACGATCTGCTCCGCCACCTTGTCGATGGTGAGCCCGTAATGCTCGAAAGGCCCGTCGACGCTGGCGGCGCAGTCGCACAGGTCCGCCGTCTTGTCACAGCCGTCTATGGTGACGCTCACCTGCCCTTCCGATGCGCTCGGCGCCACCGTGTTGACCCACCCCTGCAGGATGGAGCGCCCATCGAGCAGGATCTCGATCTCAAGGCCCACCTCCACCAGCCGGGCCATGCCGGCGAGCGTCGCGAAGGGCCAGCTCGCCCAGCTGCGCGCGCTGTCCCGCAGCTCCAGGCTGAATTTGCCCGCCATGTCCTCAAGGTCGCGGCTGACTTCCACCCGCGTCCATTCGTCGAAGACCTGACCCGCCAGCTTCACCATGAACCGCCGTGTGGGCGGAAAAAGCGCGGGCCTCATCGCGTCAGAACCTCAACCGGCCCGGCGACGATCGCCGGGTGGCGCAGGCAGTTGCGCCGGGCAATGTCCCCGAACATGGGCACCACCGCTGTTGGATCATCCCCCGCGAAATGCTGCGCCAGAAGCCACGCGCTCACAGGCGCCACGGGCGTGATCGTGCTCACGCTCGGCAGTCGGCCGAGCACCTCGTGCATGTCCTGCGCGAGGGCGCCCCGTAGGTTGCCGAGCGAGCGCCAGAGCCGCGCCGCCTCTCCGGCCGGCACCGCGCTCGCGGAGGCCATCACCCCCACATCGTCGGCGGTGGCGCCAAGCGCATCGTCCAGCGTGGTCCGCCAGAGGGCCGCGTCCTGGCGGCTCTCATAGTCCACCTGCGCGGCCGTACGCACCGCATGGGCGATGAGGGCGCAGCGGGCCACCAGCCGCAGCGCCTCGGCCGGCGCGCCATGGGCCACCAGCCCGGCCACCTCGCCCGACGAGGCGAGCATCAGCCCGGCGCCGGCGCGCGGGCCGAGCACGGGCGAGCGCACCGAGGCCACCGGGTCGGGCGCCACGGCCGCGCGATCGTCAGGCGCCACGGGCGGCACGGTGCCGGAGACCTGCCAGCCGGCATATTCCGTGGCGGGCACCTGCGCCGGCGCGCTGGGGCCGGGGCCGATGGCGGAGGGCGGCGGGCCGATGGCGATGCCCGCGAGCGGTGCCGCCAGATCTACGAGAGCGGCGGCGATCACGTCGCCCGCCTCGTCGCCGGCACCGAGGGCGGTGGCCGCATCCAGAAGCACGATCTGCGGGGCCAGCGCGGGGACAAAGGAGGGCGCGGAGGGAACGGCGGCGCAGGCCGCCTGCAGCGCCGCCCCACTGGCAAGGGCCGTCTCCACCGCCGCCGACCATGTAGCCGCACCGAGCACACCACTGAGCGCGCCGGCGCCGAAGGACCGCGCCGCCCACAGCACGCCTGAGACGGCCGAGAAGATCCGGGACAGCGTGGAGCCCAGCGGCAGCGCGGCGAGCCCGCCCCAGGCCCCGCGCGCGGGCACTGGCTGAAACATCACCTCGAACCGCACCATCCTCAGTTCAAGGGCCGAGAAGGAAACCACGCCGCCCCCCGGCGGCACCACCACCGTCTGCTCACCGAGCCACGGGTGCAGGAAGGTGCCCGGCCCCGGCGAGCGAAGCGCGCTCATGAAGGCCAGCGCCTGGTTCACATAGTCGTCGCCGATGATGAGCCCGCGCACGCGGATCATCCCATCGCCCCGGCCGAGATCCTCAATGGCTGGATCGTCGATGCCAGGGAAATAGGTCACGACGATACGCCGGCCCACCTCCGTGGCGACGTCGGGCACGAAGAAGGATTGCCCCCGCCAGCAGGCGGGCTTGCATCCGGGGAGCAGCGCATAAGGGCTGTCAAAGAGGCCCATGAGATGCCTCTCAGGCGCGCCCGATGACCGGGCCGCGCCCGGCCACCAGGGCGACATTGCGGTTGTCGGAAGACGCCTCGCGGACGGTGGCGCCGGCGGCGGCCTCCACGACAATGCGGCCGGTGATGGGTTCCTGCGGCGCGGGCGCGGCGGCAGCGGTGCGGGAGACGCCGCCGGCCGGCGCGAAGCCGGCATCCGCCATGCTGCGTCCGGGCATAGGCGCGAAGCCCGTCTTCTGCGGGGCCGGCGTCGTCGCAGGCGCGGCCGGTGCGGGTGCGTTGTCGTTGGCACCGGCCTTCGGCGCCTCCCCGCCGCCACCGAAAAGGGAGGGCATCTTGATGATGTTGGACAGGTCGATATTGCCGATCGCCGCCGTGATCCGGCCGGGGATCTGGCTCACCCAGGACACCAGCTCCTCGAATTTTGCCTTGGCGCCGTCCCACAGTTGCTGAATGAGGCCCCGCCCCGCATCCATGAGGCTCCCGGCGGCCCCTGAGACGGCGGAGGCGATCTTGCCGGGCAGCTCCTGCGCCCAGGTGAGCAGATCCTTGGCACCGTCCACGATGGCATTTCCCCAGCGGACGCCGAGCTGGCGCCAGTCGTCATCGCTCCAGGTGGAAAGGCTCGTGAAGACCTTGCCCACCTCGCTCACGACGAAGGCCGCGCTGGCTTTGAGTGCTTCCCAAGCCATCTCAGCGGCCTTGGCGAGCGCATTGAAAACCGCGCCGGCCCGTGCCCCCAGCCAGGACAGCACGTGTTCCCACGCCCCCTGCACGGCGGCGGCGCCTCCCGAAATGCGCTCCCCGATGGTGGCGGCGATCGCGCCGAGGAAGATCCCGATTCCGCGCAAGATTTTGCCTGCGCGGCTGAAGCCATCCGTCAGCGCCGCGATCGCGCGCTCGGCCGCCGCGCGCATGGGGGCGGGCAACTGATTGAGCGCCCAGTTGAGCACGATGGACCCCAGCTTCCCCAGCACCGACAGCAAACCGCTGCCGATCTTGCCGATGCCGCCGAGGAATTGCTCTCCTGCCGCTGCGGCCCCCGCCCAGTCCCCGGCGAAGATGGCCTTCACGGCCGCGACGCCGGCATTGCACGCATCCGTTACGCCGTCCCCCCTCCCGGAACAGAAGCCTTCGAACTCGCCCCAATGGCTGTAGATGATCGCCGCCGTACCGACGAGCGCCGCGATCAGAAGGCCGAGGGGCGAGAGCACCGCGCCGATCACAGCGGTGATCACGCCTATACCGGCGGCGAAGATCGAGAAGACCGGGCCGAGCAGGCCGAGGGCCGTGACCAGTACCAGCGCCGCACCACCAAAAGTGAGCGCCTGATCGATTGCGCCGGGAAACGCAGTGTCGATTTCATGCACCCATCTCAGGACATCCATCAGCCCCGCGTTGAGCCAGGGGAGGTTTTTCCCAAACGCTATGCCGATACGGGTTCTGAACTGCTCCGCCACCTCCGTGAAGGTGAATATCTGTTGCTCCAGACCGGCCATGCGGGTTGCGAAATCCTGCTGGATGACCCCAATTCCCGACTCCGCGATTTCCTTTTTGAACTGTTTGTATTTCTCGATGTTCGCCATC
>JASBUY010000004.1 GCA_030147645.1 Aquabacter sp.
GCCCGAGCGGGTCGCGCGGCCCCTCGGGCGGGTCATCGCCCATCCGCTCGCCATGGTGGAGGAGGACATCGTCACCAAGGTCCTGAGCTTCCTGCCGGACCGCGACGCGGCGCAGGCCAATCTGTCCTATGCCGATGTGGTGGTGGCGGGCGGACTCGGGCTCCAATCGGCCGAGAATTTCCAGTTGGTGCGCAACCTCGCGGCGGTGCTCGGCGCGGAATTCGGCGGCTCGCGGCCCCTGGTGCAGAAGGGCTGGATCACCTCCGACCGGCAGATCGGCCAGACCGGCAAGACCATCCGGCCCAAGCTCTACATCGCCGCCGGCATATCGGGCGCGGTCCAGCACCGCGTCGGGGTGGAGGGCGCGGACCTGATCGTCGCCATCAATACCGATCCCAACGCGCCCATCTTCCAGTTTGCCCATGTGGGCATCGTCGCGGACGCGATCCGCCTCCTGCCGGCGCTGACGGACGCGTTCCGCCGCCGCCTCTCGCCCCATTCCCGCGACCGCCTCGCCGGCTGAGGCCGGCGCCGCTTCATCTGGACCATCCGCCCGTCCGGCGCCGCCGAGAGGAGCAAGACATGATCGAGGAAAAGTTCGACGCCATCGTCGTCGGAGCCGGCATGTCCGGCAATGCCTGCGCGCTCACCCTCGCCCAGAGGGGCCTCAAGGTCCTGCAATTGGAGCGCGGCGAATATCCCGGCTCCAAGAATGTCCAGGGCGCCATCCTCTATGCCGACATGCTGGAGAAGCTGCTCCCCGATTTTCGGGAGGATGCGCCGCTGGAGCGCCATGTGCTGGAGCAGCGCTTCTGGATGATGGACGATAGCTCCCATGTGGGCATGCACTATCGCTCCGACGACTTCAACGAAGCGCGACCCAACCGCTACACCATCATCCGCGCCCAGTTCGACAAATGGTTCTCCCGCAAGGCCCAGGAGGCGGGCGTCACGCTGCTGTGCGAAACCACCGCGACAGAGCTGATCCAGGACGCATATGAGCGGGTGATCGGCGTGCGCACCGACCGCACGGGCGGTATCGTCCATGCCGATGTGGTGGTGCTGGCGGAAGGGGTGAACGGCCTGCTCGGCACCCGCGCGGGCCTGCGCAGCGTTCCTAAGCCCGAGCAGGTGGCGCTCGCGGTGAAGGAGATGCACTTCCTGCCCTCCGAGACCATCGATGCGCGCTTCAACCTGAAGGAAAACGAGGGCGTGGTGATCGAGGCCGCCGGCACCCTCTCCAAGGGCATGACGGGCATGGCCTTCCTCTATACCAACAAGGAATCCATCTCGGTGGGCCTCGGCTGCCTGGTGTCGGATTTCCGCGACGGGCAGGACACGCCCTATGGATTGCTGGAGGCCTTCAAGCGCCATCCCTCCATCGCCCCGCTGCTGGCGGGCTCGGAAGTGAAGGAATATGCCGCTCATCTTATCCCCGAAGGCGGCTATCGCGCGGTGCCTCAATTGTTCGGCGACGGCTGGCTGGTGGTGGGCGATGCCGCCCAGTTCAACAATGCGATCCATCGCGAGGGCTCGAACCTCGCCATGACCACGGGCCGTCTCGCGGCCGAGGCGATCTTCCACATCAAGAGTCGGCGCGAGCCGTTCTCGAAAGCCAATCTCAGCCTTTACAAGCGGCTGGTGGATGAGTCCTTCGTGATGAAGGATCTGAAGAAATACAAGGACATGCCCGCGCTGCTGCACACCCAGTCGCGCAATTTCTTCCTCACCTATCCCGAACTCATGTCCAAGGCGGCGCAGAATTTCCTGCGCGTGGACGGCACCCCGAAGATCGACAAGGAGAAGGCCACCTGGCGCAGTTTCGTCGCGCGCCGCTCCTGGCCGGGCCTGATCGGGGATGCCGTCCGCCTCGCGCGCGCCTGGCGCTGAGACCCCGCCGTCCAAACCTGAGAGGAGAAGCGACATGAGCACGCCAAGGGTCGAGGAAAAGCTGTTCCAGAACCGCTATCTGGTGGATACCGGCCGCCCGCATATCCGCGTCGCGCCCCATGTGGCGCCCTCGGCGAATTTGCTCGCCATGACGCGGCTGTGCCCGGCCGGCTGCTATGGCCTCAATGATGCCGGGCAGGTGGAAGTGGTGCCGGACGGCTGTTTCGAATGCGGCACCTGCCGGGTGTTGTGCGAGGCTTCCGGGGAGATCGAGTGGAATTATCCACGCGGCGGGTTCGGCGTCCTGTTCAAGTTCGGCTGATCGTCGCCGCCGCATCGTCCGAACGGGCGAGGCGCCGTGCGCGCCCGCCGTCACGGACGCGCACGGAATGGGCTCGTGTGCCCAATTTCTGAGCATGCTGCACCGCGCAAAAAATGATGCAATGCCATAGCGTTGGCCCTTCAAAGCCCGGCCAGGGGACGCTTTGGCGCGATCTGAAATACGCCTGAAATTTCAGCTTGAAGATGCCGGCAAAATAGCTTTGTCTATTATCTAATTTCATCGGGCCGGCGC
>JASBUY010000016.1 GCA_030147645.1 Aquabacter sp.
GGCCATGATCGTTGGCGCCGCATTGCTCGCCGTGCCGGCATGTCTGAACTGGCGCGCTATTCTTCCCCGTCGGCGGTTTCGGCCCATGTGGCGGGAGGGGGAACCGCCGGCCGATGATCTGCGCGGCGATTTCGGTCAGCCGCCGCCCGATGCCGAACTGGCACGGCGCGCCGCCATCGTCCTGGAAGATTACCTCCACCATGCCGGCCACGCTGCGCCCTCCGCGCGCATCGATCGCGAATCCGGGGAACGCCTGAGAGAAGGGGCGTCTCGCCGAGAGGGGCAGGATATGAGCGTCGACGAGGCGCTCGATGTGCTCGGATTAACGCCTCAGCCCAGCGCCGCCGCCATCCGCGCGGCCCACCGCCGCCTGATGCAAGTGGTGCATCCCGATAAAGGCGGCTCCACTTATCTCGCCAGCAAGATCAATCAGGCCAAAGACGTGCTCCTGGCACAGGTGGCCAGCAAGCCGGCAGGGCGCAAGCGCGCGCCGCGCAGGGCTGCCGGCGCCGAAGAGGCTTAGTCGATAACGCTTTCAGTCCCACGGCGCGGAAGAGGCATTCGCCCGCGCATGTTCATTCAGGGCCGCATGGTTTTGGCGGCAGCACATCGTTAGAGGGAAGGGCTTCGGCATGAACGAAATCAGCAAACCGGCGAAGAGCGCGGAGGCGGAGCGCCTCGACCTTGACGCCTCCGGTCCTGTCGGGACGACTGACGATCGGACCCAGGTGGATACGTTCCTTGCCCGCCGGGCGGATGTGGCTCGCTCCGATCATGAGGAATTCCAGGCCTATCTGAAGGCCAAGCAGGCTCATGCCCTGGCGCTGGCCCAGGCCAACACCCCGGCCGACGCGCCGGCCCCGGTGGCGGAGAAGGACAGGGACTCGCTCTTCACCCGCCGCAATATGTTCAAGATGGCTGCGGCGACCGCATTGGTGGGAGAAACCGCAGTTCTCGGCTACCACTCCGCCCAGAGCGGGGCGCTCGGCGGCAGCGGCAGCGGCCCGGGCCTGGGGAGCGCGATCGCGGCCGAGCCGCAGGCAGCGCCCATCACCCGCGAACTGATCGATTCCCGCGCGAGTTTCGACGGGCGAAGCCTTGGAAAATGGGTGGCGGTGCTTCCCACCAAGATGGGCGGCGGCGCTTACGCGCTGGATCTCAACACCAACCGGGTGCTCGCCTCCATCTGGTACTGGAACTATGGCGACTTCAACCCGATTGCCCACCATCTGTGCGCCTTCCCGAGCGCCGACCCCTATCACTCGTTCGAGTTCGTCAACAGCACCCAGGGCGGCAAGAATTCGCTGATCTACGGCATTCCCACCGACATCACCGACCCCGCCCCCGGCTTCAACATCTACCGCGTGCGCTATGACGGGGCGCAGATGCAGCTGATGGAAAATGTCTCCGAGACGACGGGCCTCGGACTCGGCGTCCACGTGACCATCAATCCCAAGGACGCCCAGTCCTATTTCGTCACGGACGGACAGAAGGACATCGCCGCCTGCTTCGACCGCACGACATCGCGGGTCAAGGCGGCGCTGAAATTCGACTGGGTGGCCAATTCCTCTCAGCTCTCGCGCGCCTGGCAGGACGGCGGCGTCCTGAAGATCTCCAAGATCTATCCCGACCCCGCCACCGGCAAATATGATTATCGGGGTACCAAGGGGCAGAAGATCGAATGGGAAATGGTGCCCATGGGCGAGCTGTTCGTGGAAGAGGGGACGCTGCCCGGCGACGACCCCATGGGCCTCTCGGGCGCCGACGGCACCATCTGGCACCCCAGCGGGCGCTGGGCGGCAACGGTGGTGCGGCTCTGCGGCGGCATTGTCATTCTCGACGCGGAGAACCATTTCGATCCCGTCGCCTTCCTCCAGTTCAATGTCGATTCCCCCGACCAGTTCGAGGTCGTGCAGATCGACAAGGATCATTGGGAAGTGACGTTCGACAAAATCCATTCCCCCGGTCACGAGATCGGCTTTTCTCCGGACGGGCGTTTTCTTTGCATGATGAACAATCTGCGGGAGAATAACTGCTCGGTCTTCTCCAGTGCGGACCCCGATCCCCGCAAGTGGAAGAAGATCGCCCATGTGGAGGACCCGCTGTGGCGCGGCAAATATCCCAACCCCTTCCACATGGTGTTCTCCATCGATTCCAAGAAGCTCTATCTGTCGGTGCTGCACCCCTCGCCGGCTGCCAGCGGCGTCATGGTGGTGGATACGGATACCTGGACCATCAAGAAAGAAATCCAGGGCATCGGTCCGGATCTCCAGACGCCGGCCATCACCTATGACGTAAAATATGTGATCGTGCCCTTCAGCGGCTTTCAGCGGCTGTCGAGCGGGATTGCGGTCATCGAAACCGCCACCGACAATCTGATCGGCATCCTGCCGAGTTCCGGCGGGCATCATGATTGCGTCATCGTGCCGACGGAGCTGAGCCATATGAAGCACACGCGCTCCTGCACCCTGTGAGGCGCCGGGCGGTCGTTCCAAGGGGGCTCCATGGCTGACGCATCGGGCGCGCGCCTTCTGCTCGCGCGCCTTGCGCTCCAAAATCTCGGACGCCGTCGCATCCGCACCGGCCTTTTGGTGGCGGCGGTGGCCCTGTCGAGTGCCATCGCCTTCGCGGGCGCGGTGATCATGCGCTCAATCGAGAGCAGCATGTCGGTGGGCTTCAGCCGGCTGGGCGCGGACCTGATGGTGGTGCCTCTCGACGCGCTGACCCATCTAACGGCGGCGCTGCTCGTGGTGGAGCCGTCGGACAGCACGTTGCCGGCGGACCTGCTGGCAACGGGCAAGGCTCCGGGGATCGCCCGGGCTGCGCCCCAGCGTGTCCTGCGCACCGATCGCTCGGGCATCGGAACCCACGGGGAAAGCGTCGATCTGATCGGCTTCGATCCGCTGGACGATTTCACCGTCCAACCGTGGATCACGGAGCGTCTGCCGGGCGCCATGGGCCCGAGAGACGTGATTGTCGGCAGCGCCCGCACGGCGCGCCTCGGCACCGAATTGGTGCTCTTTGGCACGCCGTTTCGCGTCTATGGCAAATTGTCCGCGACCGGCGTCGGCACCCACGAGCGCGGGATCTTCTTGTCCTCCAACAGCCTGCTGGCCCTCGCGCCCGCCATTCAAACGCAGACCGGGACGCTTCCCCCCATGCTGCGGCCGGACCGGGTCAGCGGGTTTCTCCTGCAACTCGCGCCGGGCGCGCGCGAGTTGCAGGTGCGCTTCGCCCTGTTGTCGCACCATCCGCAGATCAAGGTGGTGGCGGGCGGGTCCTTGCTGACCGGCATCCGCCAAGGCCTGTCGGCGCTTCTCTCCGGTGCCGTCGTGCTTGTTGCGCTCATGTTCGGCTCAACGGCGGTCATGGTTGGGGTACTGTTTTCCGCGATCGTTTCGGAGCGGCGCGCCGAGCTGGGGCTGCTGAAGGCCATCGGTGCGCGCCGGGGCCAGATCATCGGGCTCACGGTGCTGGAGGCCATGATGGCGACGGCCGCGGGCGGCGTCTTCGGCGTCGTGGCGGGTGCATTGCTGTTGCGGCTGTTCGAGCGCTCACTCGTGTTTCACCTCACCCAAATGGGCGTGCCCTTTCTTTGGCTGGACCGGCTGGACATGGCGCTGTCGGCCGGGCTGTGCCTGGTCGCGGCCGCCCTGGTGGGCATGGTGGGGGCCTTCATTCCTTCGCTGCGCGCCAGCCGCCGCGAGCCCTATGATCTGGTGCGCGGGGATGGCTGAGATGCTGATCTGCGAGGGGCTTTCGAAGACCTATGACACCGATCGGGGACCGGTGGCCGCCATTCGGGGCGTGGACCTGACCGTGAATGCCGGCCGCTATGCCGCCATCATCGGGCGTTCCGGCTCGGGCAAGTCCTCGCTGATGGCGATGATCGGCGGGCTGAGCCGGCCGAGCGCAGGCTGCGTGAAGGTGGCGGGAACGGACCTCTGGTCGCTGGGCGCGGATGCGCGGGCCCGGTTTCGCGCCCGCAATATCGGCTACGTCTTCCAATTTGCGAGCCTTCTTCCCACCTTGCGCGCGCTCGACAATGTCGCGCTCCCTCTGCTGCTGGACGGGCGAGGGCAGGGAGCTCGGGAGCGCGCCGCGGCTTTGTTGGAAGAGATGGGGCTCGGCGCCCATCTCGATGCCTTCCCTTCCGAAATGTCGGCGGGGGAGCAGCGCCGCGTGGTGATCGCGCGCGCGCTCGTCGGCGATCCGGTCCTCCTTCTGGCCGATGAGCCCACCTCGGATCTCGACGAGGAGACCGAGCGCGAAATCATGGGGCTGCTGGAGCGGGCCAACCGCGCGCGGGGCACGACCCTTGTCCTCGTCACCCATAATCTGGCGCTCGCCGCTCAAGCCGAACAGGTGATCCAGGTGGCGGACGGTGCGGTGGCGCCATGACGGACGTGCCGCCACGCCTCCCCGACCTTGGTGCGCTGAGCGACGCGCAGAAGGACGAACTCATCCTCAGCCTGTGGCAGACGGTGCAGGCGATGGAGACGGGGGGCGTTTCTGCGCCGCCATCGCAGTCGGTCGCATCGGGTTCCGTTGACGTCGATCGCGTCGAACTGAGCCGCCGCCTTCGCGCGACCGCTCCCTCCCGCCGCTCGCGTGGCTCTCCGCTGGATGCGCCGGCTTTGGGAGGGGGATTGCGCTTCCTGAACTGGGCGCCTTTGCAGGCACTCGTTCTTCTTCTCGCGCTCGGATTCCTGGCGGACTTCGCCGCCGGCTGGTACCAGCGCCGCCTGCTTACCCAGCAGGCGCGTGCGGATCTGGTGCTGCGCAACGCGGCCTTTGAGGGGTTTTATGTGGAATTGGCGCGCATCGCCTATGAGCCCGACCAGAAAACCTATCGGGCGACCCTCACGATGCAGAACCTGAACCCGGCCCGCCCGCTTTATGTGATGTTCAATCCCGCGCAGGTTTTCGTCCAGGCGGGCCTGTCCTGGCAGGAGGTGCCGTCGCGGCCCGTTGCGGGCGAAGAATGGGGCGTTGTGAAGCTGGATGGGGCCTCGACGTTTTCGGTTCTGTTCGAAACGCCGGCCGAGGGGTGGTCCGAACTCATCCCCGGCTACATGCATGTCTTGATCCAGAGCGACATGCTGATCAGCCTCAGCGCCACGCCGGAAAACGACCTCGTCGAGCGCAACAACCGCTTCTACGTCTATCTCAAACCGCAAGGCGCGGGCGACGCGGCGATCAAGGCGCGCAACACTTTTCCCGGACGCCCGCCGGTCTTCATCCCGATGCCGCCGCACTAGACGACCCGTCATTCGGAACTCGCGCGGTGAGCACGGCGCGTGCCATCCTATGGCTTGGAATGCCCTTTGATAGAAGACCGCGCTCGCATGTCGATGACTGCGCGCTTGCAGCAGAAAGTTAGTACGTTCCCATTTGTTGGAAATTTCCCATTAAAATCAATGGGAATTGGTGGAGCCGAGGGGAATCGAACCCCTGACCTCTGCAGTGCGATTGCAGCGCTCTCCCATCTGAGCTACGGCCCCGAACCTTGGGAGGCGCCATTTAGAGAAGCACCCCCCGGCCTGTCAAGCGACCAGACGAAGTAGGGCGCGTGGGTCGCCATGCGGGGTCAGATATCCACAGAGCGGGGGCGCGGCTCGGCGGAGAAGCGCAGCGTCAAAACCCGCGAGCCGACGATGCGCGCGAGTTCCGGCGTCATCGAAAGCGGAGTGCAGCGGTCCAGCGCGGTCAAAGCGGCGGCGACGAACGCGCGTTGGGTGGCGTCGTCGCCGGTCAGGAGAGAGTGAGTTGCGAGCGGCATGCCCTTGAGTCGCCCCTGGGC
>JASBUY010000023.1 GCA_030147645.1 Aquabacter sp.
GCCCGAGACCCGGCCTGTCCCGGCCGCGTCGAACGTGGTCCCGGTGACCTGGACCACGAGATTGGCTCGGCCGATCTCGATGCCGGCGAGGGAGAGCGCATATTTCGCGGTCAACGTGCCGTCGGCGAACGCGGGCGAGGCCAGCCCCGCCAGCAGGACCGGGCCCATCCGCAGGTGGCGGGCGGCCCTGGCGAACGCAGCGCGAAAAGGGGTCATTCAAGGGCCCGTGCCATGCCGGGGCGCATGCCGCGGCGAATCCTCAAACCTTATGGTGAGCGGCGGAAGGCGGCTGAACTGTGGCTGCTGGACCCCATGCTGCCGCGCAACATCGGTTGCGCGCCGCTTAAAGCCGCTCGGTCATTGACTTTGTGCCGAATAATCACGATGTTCCTGGTCTGCCTCCCCGGTCGAATTCCAGGACGGCGCGCTGATCGGCGCGGCCCCGGCTACCGGGTGGCACGAATTCAATGGCAGAGGAGAACGTCGCCATTCGCCGCCCCATGAGACCCGTCGCGCCGGAGAAGGATGGACCGCGCGTCAATGAGGAAATCCGCGTCCGCGAAGTTCAGCTCATCGATACCGAGGGGCAGAACAAGGGGGTCATGGCAATCCGTGACGCTCTGATCCTGGCGCAGGAGGCCGGCCTCGACTTGGTTGAGATCGCCCCCAATTCCCAGCCCCCGGTCTGCAAGATCCTCGATTATGGCCGGTTCAAATACCAGAACCAGAAAAAGGCCAGCGAGGCGCGCAAGAAGCAGAAGGTGGTCGAGGTCAAGGAGATCAAGCTCCGCCCCGGCATCGACACCCACGATTACGACGTGAAGATGCGCGCCATGGAGCGCTTCTTCGAGGAAGGCGACAAGGTGAAGGTCACACTGCGCTTCCGCGGTCGTGAGATGGCCCACCAGGACATCGGCTTCAAGCTTCTTCAGAAGCTGAAGGAAGATGTCTCGGCGATCGCCAAGGTGGAAGCCGAGCCCATGCTCGAAGGCCGCCAGATGATCATGATCCTCGCCCCGCGGTGAGGATCTGACCGCCGGCGGCGCCGGCGGATGGGGCTGAGGAAGGGCCGGCGCAGGACGCGCCCGCCCGCCCAGTTCGTCAGAGTGCTTTCACGATCCTGTCTGGCGGCGCTGCGCCGTGTCGAGCCGTCCGGCCCATTCGGGAACGGGGGTGAGCACGGGTGCGCCGGAAAAATGCGCTGCGAGATTCTTCAGCGCCAGCGTCGTCATATTGTCCTCCGCGGTCGGCGAGCGCGCCGCGCTGTGCGGGGTGATGACAAGGTTGGGTGCCGTGAGGAGCGCGGGCGGCACATGGGGCTCCCCGTCCACCACATCGAGGCCGGCGCCCGCGATCCCTCCGGCTTGCAGGGCCGCGATCAGCGCATCGGTGTCCACAAGTGAGCCGCGCGCGATATTGATGAGATAACCGCGCGGCCCGAGCGCCTCCAGCACGGCCTCATTCACCACATGCCGTGTCTGCGGGCCGCCCGGCGCCGCGACAATGAGCACATCGCTCGCCTGCGCCAGTTCAATGACGCTCGCACAATACTCATAGGGCGCGTCCTGCGCGGGCTTGCGGTTGTGATAGGCGATGCTCATGCCGAAGCCGAGCGCGCCCCGCTGGGCCACCGCCCGCCCGATGGCGCCGAGCCCGAAAATACCGAGGCGCAGGGTCGAAAGCTCCGGCGAGGAAACGCGGGCCTCGTGCCACTGCCCGGCGCGCACCGCCCGATCGCTCCGCGAGATCTGGCGCACACAATCCAGGATCAGCGCAAAGGCGTGGTCCGCCACCGACTGGGTATTGGTGCCCGGCCCATGGGTCACGAGGATGCCCCGCTCCAGGGCAGCGGGCACCTCGATGCGGTCATAGCCCACTCCGTAGCAGGAAATGATCTCCAGCCGCGTCAGCGCGTCCATCTCCTCCGCGCTGAGGCCGGCCGTGCCATGGGTCAGGACGGCGCGCACGCCTTTGGCGGCGCCCGCGATGGCGGCGGCGCGGCGCTCGGCGTCAGGGGCATAGATCACCTCGAAAGCGGCATTCAGCCGCGCGAGATGGTCCGGGGCGAAGGGAATGAGGACAAGCAGAGGCTCGCGAGCCGGCGACATGGAGAAGCCTGAAGCAAGGGGAGGGATGAACAAGCTACAGTTTCACCGCGCCCTTGGGCAGGTCGTGCCGCGCGCGCCAGACCCGCGTTCCGGGCAGGGCGGCCATGCGCGGGATGGCGGGCGGACGATGCGATGCTATACCGGACTTTGGATTTTTCCTCTCGGGAGTCGCCATGGCCCGTCGCACGCCGAGCTTCGCCTGCCAGTCCTGCGGGGCCGTCTATACCCGCTGGCAGGGCAAGTGCGAGGCTTGCGGGGCGTGGAACACCATCGCCGAGGAGCCTGAAGTCGCGGCCTCCGTGCCCGCCGTCCAGCGCTCGGGCCGCAAGGGCCGCCCGGTCGCGCTGGAAAGCCTGAAAGGGGAGGGCACCCCGCCCCCGCGACTCGTCTCGGGCATCGGCGAACTGGATCGGGTGGCGGGCGGCGGCTTCGTGCCCGGTTCGATCCTGCTGCTGGGCGGCGATCCGGGCATCGGCAAGTCCACGCTTCTGGTCCAGGCTTCGGCCGCCTTGGCGGCGGGCGGCCACCGGGTGGTCTATGTCTCGGGCGAGGAGGCCGTGGATCAGGTGCGCCTGCGCGCCGGGCGGCTCGGCCTTGCCGGGGCAGAAGTCGGGCTCGCCGCGGAGACCAATGCCGAAAACATCCTCGCGACCCTGTCCTCCGGCCCGCCGGTGCGCTTCGTGGTGATCGATTCCATCCAGACCATGTGGAGCGACACGGTGGAGTCCGCGCCGGGCACGGTGACGCAGGTGCGCACCTCGGCCCAGCTCATGGTGCGCTATGCCAAACAGACCGGCGCGGCGGTGATTCTGGTGGGCCATGTCACCAAGGACGGCCAGATCGCCGGGCCGCGCGTGGTCGAGCACATGGTGGACGCGGTCTTCTCCTTCGAAGGCGACGGCGGGCATCAGTTTCGCATCCTGCGCGCCCAGAAGAACCGCTTCGGCCCCACCGACGAGATTGGCGTATTCGAGATGACCGGGCGGGGGCTGTGCGAAGTCGCCAACCCGTCGGAACTCTTTCTCTCCAATCGCGATGCCGGCGCGCCGGGAACGGCGGTGTTCGCGGGCATGGAAGGCACACGCCCGATCCTGGTGGAGATCCAGGCGCTGGTGGCGCCCTCCAGCCTTGGCACGCCGCGCCGCGCGGTGGTGGGGTGGGATTCCAACCGCCTCGCCATGGTGCTCGCGGTGCTGGACGCCCGCTGCGGAGTCCGCCTCGGTGGTCATGACGTGTATTTGAACGTGGCCGGCGGGCTTAAGATCGGCGAGCCGGCGGCGGACCTTGCTGTGGCGGGAGCGCTTGTCTCCTCGCTCACCGGAGCGCCCTTGCCCTCCGATGCGGTTTATTTCGGCGAAGTGAGCCTCACCGGCGCCGTGCGGCCCGTATCGCAGACGCCGGCGCGGCTGAAGGAGGCCGCAAAGCTCGGCTTCGCCCGCGCCGTTGCGCCCGTTCCCGGCGCCGATGGCGGGGACGGTGCACTGCGGGTGGAGGGCGTGTCCTCCCTCTCCGCCCTTGTCGCCCAGGTGGCGGCCCGCGCACCGCGCAGGGCAGCGATGCCGGCAAAAGAGATCTCCCATGCCGGGGAGGGATGACGGCGCGGGCGCCAGAAGCTATACGTCCCGCGGTCCGGGCATCCATGGCACCATGCGCCCGTCTCCCGCCGATTCTCCGGCGGGCCCACCGGAGGTTCTGCCGCGCCCATGCCTGTGACGTTGCTGGATCTGATCCTCATCGCCGTCATGCTGATCTCCGGGCTGCTCGCCATGGTGCGCGGGCTGCTGCGGGAGGTGTTCAGCATCGTCTCGTGGGTGGCGGCGGCGGCTGTCGCCGCTTATTTCTATCCCCAGCTTCTGCCGATCACGAAGCAGTACATCTCGCAGGACAGCGTGGCGCTGGCCGTGACGGTGGCGGCTCTGTTCCTCGGCACGCTGCTCATCGTCTCCATCATCAGCGCGCGCCTGTCGGACATCGTGCTCGACAGCCGCATCGGCGCCCTGGACCGCACGCTCGGCTTCGCCTTCGGTCTGGCGCGCGGCCTCCTCGTGATGGTCGTGGCTTTCCTGTTCTTCAACTGGCTGGTGCCGGACAAGAGCCAGCCGCCATGGGTGCTGAACGCGAAATCTCGTCCGGTTCTGCAAAACACGGGAAATTGGTTGGTTTCCCTGTTGCCGGATGACCCCGAGAACACCATTCTCAAGAAACTGAAGCGCACGCCCGATGGCGAAGACGGCGCAACGCCGCCGTCCCCGCCCGGTCAGGTACCGGGTCAGCGCTCGGACGGAGGAACCGGAGGCACCACGCTCGCCGCCGCGCCCGCTGCCAATCCGGCGGGGCAGGCGGGATACAAGCGGGGCGACCGGCAGGGCATCGATCAGCTGCTTGAGAGCGCGCGCGGGACGGGCCAATAGGCCGCCGAGCGGAGGATGTGGGACATGGACACCGCAGACGCGAGCGGGCCGCACGGCGCCGCTGAGTGGGATTCCGACCTCAATGGCGATCGGCTGCGCGAGGAGTGCGGCGTATTCGGGGTCTATAACCACCCGGACGCCGCCGCGCTCACCGCTATCGGCTTGCATGCGCTTCAGCATCGCGGCCAGGAAGCGGCGGGCATCGTCGTCTATGACGGCAAGAGGTTTCATTCCGAGCGCCGCCTCGGCCTCGTGGGCGATACCTTCTCCGACGCGAAGGTGATGGAGCGCCTGCCGGGCCATGTGGCGGTCGGCCATGTGCGCTATTCCACCACGGGCGAGACGCTGCTGCGCAACGTGCAGCCCCTCTTCGCCGAGATCGAGGGCGGCGGCTTTGCCGTCGGCCATAACGGCAACCTCACCAACGGCATCACGCTGCGCCGCCAATTGGTGCGCGAGGGTGCCATCATGCAGTCCACCACCGATACGGAGGCGATCCTCCATCTGGTGGCCCGCTCCCGCAAGCCGCGCTTCATGGACCGCTTCACCGATGCGCTGCGCGCGCTCGAAGGCGCCTATTCGCTGGTGGCGGTCACCAACAAGAAGCTGATCGGCGCCCGCGACCCGCTCGGCATCCGCCCGCTGGTGCTCGGTCGTCTCGACGAGGCCTATATCCTCGCCTCCGAGACCTGCGCCCTCGACATTATCGGCGCGACCTATGTGCGCGACATCGAGAACGGCGAAGTCATCGTCATCGACGAGGACGGGCTGCAATCTTACAAGCCTTTCCCGCCCGTCCAGCCGCGCCCCTGCATCTTCGAATACATCTATTTCGCCCGCCCCGATTCCATCGTCGGCGGACGCTCGGTCTATCAGGTGCGCAAGAATATGGGCGAGGTTCTCGCCCAGGAGACCCACCTGCCGGCGGATGTGGTGGTGCCGGTGCCGGATTCCGGCGTGCCGGCGGCGCTCGGCTATGCGCGGGTGGCGGGCATTCCCTATGAGCTCGGCATCATCCGCAACCATTATGTGGGCCGCACCTTCATCCAGCCGACCCAGAGCGTGCGGGATCAGGGCGTGCGCATGAAGCATTCCGCCAACCGTTCGGTGGTGGAAGGCAAGCGCATCGTGCTGGTGGACGACAGCTTGGTGCGCGGGACGACCTCGGTGAAAATCGTGCGGATGATGCGCGATGCCGGCGCGACGGAAGTGCATTTCCGCATTGCCTCGCCGCCCATCACCCATCCCGATTATTACGGCATCGACACGCCGGATCGGGACAAGCTCCTGGCCGCCACCCACGATCTGGAAGGCATGCGCCGCTATATCGGCGCGGACAGCCTCGCCTTCCTGTCCGTGAACGGTGTCTACCGCGCCATGGGCTATGAGGCCCGCGACCCCGCCCGTCCGCAATTCACCGACCATTGCTTTACCGGCGATTATCCCACCGCCCTCACCGACCGCACGACGGCGGTGGGCGCGGAGCAATTGTCGCTGCTCGCCGAAGCCAGCTGAGCCGCGCGGCGTTCGCGCTGCGTCTCGATCCCCTCCTTCCTCAGCCGCCGCGTCCGCCATTTCCGGCAGAGCGGCGGCCTCTCCAGCCCCCGGACCCGCCATGACCGACCGGCCGCTTGCCGACAGGATCGCCCTCGTGACCGGCGCGACACGCGGCATCGGCGCCGCCACCGCGCTGGAACTGGCCAAGGCCGGAGCCCATGTGGTGGCCATCGGCCGGACCGAGGGCGCGCTGGAGGAACTGGATGATTCCATCCGCGCCGTAGGCGCCAGCGCCACCCTGGTGCCCCTGGACATCACCGATTATGACGCCATCGACCGTCTGGGTGGCGCCCTGTATGAGCGTTATGGGCGTCTGGACGTGTTCGTCGGCAATGCCGGCATCCTCGGGCCGCTGACCCCGGTCGGCCATGTGGACCCCAAGGATTTCGACCAAGCGCTGAGCGTCAATCTCACCGCCAATTATCGCTTCGTCCGCTCGCTCGATCCGCTGCTGCGCCTTTCCCCCGCTGGGCGGGCGGTGTTCGTCACGTCGGGCGCGGCTTACAAGGCGCGCGCCTATTGGGGGCCTTATGCGGTCACCAAGGCGGCGCTGGAGGTGCTGGCGCGCACCTGGGCCGCCGAAACCGCGACCGGAAACCTCAAGGTCAACCTCTTCAATCCTGGGCCGATCCGCACCCGCATGCGCGCCAAGGCGTTCCCGGGCGAGGACCCCGAAACGCTGGAAACGCCGGAAGCGGCCGCCGCGGCGATCCTGCCGCTCTGCTTGCCGAGCTGCGACGCCAATGGCCGCTATTACGATTTCCCGAGCCGCAGCCTGATGGATTTTCGCGGCCCGGCCTGACAGACAGGCATCCCCTGTGGATCGCGTATAGGTCTTTTGCGCCGCACAAAATCGAGTCTAGGATGAGGGATGCCCGCTCCCTTACGCGTGCTGTTCGCCGCTGGCGCGACCGGCGAATGGTGCATCACCCGCGTGTCGGCCGTCATCGGTGATCCTCTGCCCGGCGCCGCGCGGCTTGCGGTGCGCCCCGGCGAAAGGGTTGCCGAGGGGCAGAGTGAGATTGCCCCCTGCGTCTGGAGCCTTGAAGGCACCACCAGCAATCTGCGCTACACCACCCGCGCCGAAGAAACTGCGTTGAAGGCGCGCCAAGAAGGCCTCGGCCGGCCCGCCGCGCGCCGGGCGGCGCTCATTCCCATCCGCAAGACGCCGGCCTGGTGGGACCTCCCGCAGGATGAGCGGCGCGCCATTTTCGAGGAGCGCTCGCGCCACATCGCCATCGGTCTCGATGCGCTGCCGGCGGTCGCGCGCCGGCTGCATCATTGCCGAGAGTTCGGTGGACCGTTCGACTTCCTCACTTGGTTCGAATATGCGCCGGAGCATGACACGCTCTTTGAGGACATGGTCGGGCAACTCCGCCGCACCGAGGAATGGGCCTATGTGGAGCGCGAGGTCGACATCCGCCTGATTGCCGGTTCACGCGCCGATTGAGCGCCCTGCGACACCGTTTGTCCCGCGCGTCCGAAGGGGTTAGACAGACACGAACGGCTCTGTCCGTCCCGCCTTGTCCTGATCCCTTCGCTCTCCGGAGAGTCCATGTCCGAGCCCGTCACGATCCGCTTCGCGAAGCACGGCGCCGCGCCGCACGGCATCCTCATGGTGCTGACCGACGAGACCCTGGCCTTTGGCAAGGCGACACAGGCGGCCCTGAAGCCCGCGAGCGCGGCCATCGCGCGTGCGCTGGAGGCCGACCGCTTCAAAGGCAAGCTCGGCGGGGCCGTGGATGTGCTCGGCCCGGAAAAGCTCCCCGCCTCGCGGGTCGTGGTCGCAGGCGTCGGCAAGGCCGAGGACCTGAAGGACAGTGACTATCTACGCCTCGGCGGCATCCTAGCCGGGCGCATGCCGGCCGGCGCGCGCGAGGCGACCGTGATCGTCGATCTGCCGGGCCGGAGCCTGCCGGGCTCCGCCGCCGCCGAGATCGCGCTCGGCCTGAAGCTGCGCAGCTACAATTTCGACCGGTACAAGACCCGCCGCAAGGAGGGGGAAGCTGAGCCCGCGCCGCTTGCCGTGACGCTGCTGGTGGCCGACGAAGCGATGGCGCAGCGTGCCTGGAGCGGTCGCGAGGCGGTGGCCGACGGTGTCATCCTGGCGCGCGATCTGGTCAATGAGCCGTCCAACGTGCTGGACCCGCCCGAATTTGCCCGCCGCGCAGAGGGGCTGCGCGCGGTCGGCGTCGAGGTCGAGGTGCTGGGCGACGAGGACTTGGCGCGCCTCGGCATGCGCGCGCTGCTCGGCGTCGGCCAGGGCTCCGTGAAGGAGAGCCGCGTCGTCGTGATGCGCTGGAACGGGGCCTCGGCGAAATCCCAGCCGGTGGCCTTCATCGGCAAGGGCGTGACCTTCGACACGGGGGGCATCTCCATCAAGCCCGCCGCCGGTATGGAGGACATGAAGGGCGACATGGGTGGGGCGGCCTGCGTGACCGGCCTTCTTTATGCGCTCGCCGCCCGCAAGGCGAAGGTGAATGCGGTCGGCATCATTGGCTGCGTGGAGAATATGCCCGACGGCGCCGCCCAGCGCCCCGGCGACATCGTTGCCTCCATGTCCGGTCAGACCATCGAGATCATCAATACCGACGCGGAAGGCCGGCTCGTCCTGGCGGATGTGCTCTGGTATGCCAAGGAACGCTTCAAGCCGCGCTTCATGGTGGACTTGGCGACCCTCACCGGCGCAATCCTGGTGGCGCTCGGCACGGAGCATGCGGGACTGTTCTCCAATGACGAGAAGCTGGCCGGCGAACTGACCGCGGCGGGCCTCGCCACCGGCGAGAAGGTGTGGCGCATGCCGCTCAGCCCGGACTATGACAAACTGATCGACAGCCGTTTCGCCGACATGAAGAATACCGGCGGGCGCAATGGCGGCTCCATCACCGCCGCGCAATTCCTCCAGCGCTTCGTGGACAAGACACCCTGGGCGCATCTCGACGTCGCCGGCACCGCCATGGCCTCGCCCGCGAGCGACATCAACCGCAGCTGGGGCTCGGGCTGGGGCGTGCGCCTGCTGGATAAGCTGGTCGCCGATTATTACGAGGGGTGAGGGGCACGCGTCCGGCGCTGAAACGTGATGGCGCATGCGGTGCCGTCACGCTTTCAAGGATCATTCAGGACAGCTCATCGCCCGACTCTCGTGTGGGACTTCGGTCTATTGCCGCTGGCCGACCACGGTATATTCGCCCGCACGGATGCGGCGGGCGAGCCCTTCCACATAGGTGGCGCAGGGCTCTTCGCCATAGGTATCCACGAGCGTCCGCAGGGCGGTGAAGAGCGCCGCCTGAACCAGACTGTCCTCGTCCAGCCCGTCGCGCATCGCCTCGGTCCAGGCGTCGTCCAGATAGGACAACGCGGCGTGCCGCTCGTCGGAGGCGGCGTCGGCGATGTCTGGGACGCGGGGGGCGTAGCCGGTGCTCGACACGTCGGTTCTTCTCTTTCCGTGGAGAGGGAGCGCGGGGCGCCGGCCCTCGGAGGCGACGAGCGCATGAGTAGCATGGCGCCCCGACGGAAGGGGCAAGTTCTGAACGAAAGGTTAATGCGGCCGGGCGCCCGTGGCGGTCAATTCCCGCCGTAGCGGACCACGATCTCGTGGGCGAGCCGCGCGCCTTCGTCCAGCTGGCGGGCGACCGCCTGGGCGGCCGCCGGGGTGCAGGTGCGATAGACCTGCGCATAGCTTCCGTAGCCTTGGTTGAAGGCGGCGATCAGCTTGCCGCGTCGCGTGTCCGACGGCTGCTCGGCGTCGATGAGCGCCTGCATTTCCCCGCGCCAGCTTTGCTGTTCGGCGGTCATGCCGCACAGCGGGCGCAGATAATGCAGCCCACCCAGAAGCTCCGCCAGCCGCAGCAGATCGCTCTCATAGGGCGGAGTCGAGCCCTCGGCGGCGGCGGTGGGCCCGGCGAGGACCAACGCAAGAAGGACGGCGGGAAAAGCGCGGAGCATAAGCGAACAGGTGGCGCGCCGGCGCCGCGCGGTCAAGGGGCAAAGCCGGTTCGGGGGCGCTGCGCCCTCATGCGCCCTGAACCTTGGCCGCCTCCCAGCCCAATATGGCCCGCTTTCGGGTGAGACCCCAATGATAGCCGGTGAGGTCGCCGCTCTTGCCCAGCACGCGATGGCAAGGCACCACGAAGGAGATGGGATTCTTGCCCACCGCCGCGCCCACTGCGCGCGCCGCGAGCGGGCGTCCCACATGGCCGGCGATGGTGGAATAGGTGGTGGCGCGGCCCATGGGGATGCGCAGCAGCGTCTCCCACACCCGCACCTCGAAATCGGTGCCGATGAACACGATGCGCAGCGGCTGC